>JAITCQ010000013.1 GCA_031283015.1 Candidatus Methanoplasma sp. | reverse complement strand
GTCATGGAGAGCATGGCCAACGCCATCGGGGAGTCCACCGGCGGGGCCGCCATGGGCGCCGGGATGCTTCTCTTCCCGCAAATGTACCAGCAGCTTCAGCAGCAGCCGGTGCAGGGGGTACAGCAGCAACAGCCGCAGGCGACCAAGGTCATGTGCCCCACCTGCGGCAGTCTGAACGAGTACCCGTACAAATACTGCAACAGCTGCGGCCAGCCCTCGCCGCTGATCACCCAGGGACAGCCGGTGCAGGCGCAGCCCGCCCCGGCGGCGGGGAGCACTGGGGTATCCGCGAACAGCGGGAAAAAGTTCAAGAACTGCCCGTACTGCGGGGAGGACCTCAGCGGCCTTCCGAAGACCCCCAAGTTCTGCCCGTACTGCTCGGAACAGATAAACTGATCCGGCGCAAGCCGGATCTTATTTTTTCATTTTCCGCTCCGTTTTTTGGTCACTTTCGGTACTTTCGGACACCCCCTGATTTTACTTTTATACTCAAAAAGAGCTTGGAGATTCCAATAGAGGGAGCTTAATCCAGCGAAAACCAGAACATCGGCACAATCTTCCGACGCATGAAGGTTACTGAATGGCACCAGAACTATTGTTGGTGGTGCCAAGCACGCTGTACTGACAATGCACAACGTGACCGTCGGCAGCAATTGATTTAGAACTCGGAGTGGACAAAAATGAACAAACAGGGAAATAACAGCATAATTCTATATCAGGATGATAACGGGATAACGCGCGTCTTTGTGCGTTTTGCGGATGACGACCTCTGGCTTACACAGAATCAGATTGCCGAAATATATGGAACCACACAGCAAAATATCAGCCAGCATATCGATAGAATATTTGAAGACAATGAATTATCCGCCCAGGCAACTCACAAGAAATTCTTGTTAGTTCAAACAGAGGGCAAAAGACAGATTAAACGAGACGTGAGCCATTATAATCTTGATGTTATCATCGCCGTCGGCTACAGAGTGCAGTCCCAAATTGCAGTGCGTTTCCGCCGATGGGCAACCGAACGCCTGCATGAGTACATTCAAAAAGGATTTACGCTAGATGATGAGCGCTTGAAGCAAGGCGGCACTCGCTATTTTCGTGAGCTTTTACAGCGTATCCGCGATATCCGCAGCAGCGAACGAAATTTTTATCAGCAAGTAACTGACATTTATGCAACTGCGATTGACTATGATCCGCGAGCGGATCTAACAAGATTGTTTTTTTCGACCGTTCAGAATAAACTGCATTATGCAGTTCACGAACATACGGCTGCGGAAGTAATCTATGACAGAGTGAGTAATGAAAAACCACTTGTGGGGATGACCAATTTCAAAGGGGACTACATCACCAAGGATGATGTGAAGATCGCTAAAAACTATCTTTCAGAGAAAGAGTTGCAGAAATTGAACCTCCTTGTGTCGCAATTCTTAGACTATGCAGAATTTCAGGCTTTGGAACAGAACCCGATGACTATGCGTGACTGGATAACAGCTTTGGATAACCAAATCCTTAGCTTTAATTGAAAACGCTTGACGGCACCGGCAGAATCTCCCACACTGAGGCGGCTGAAAAGGCCGAGAAAGAATTCGATATATACCGAGCACGGGAAATAAAGCAACTTGAGAGTGATTTTGACCGCGCCGTCAAACAGCTAGCAAAAATGGACGATAAAAATAAAGAAGAATGAACCCTCGGCATATATTTATTCGATATTCGTAACATTATTACGAATAGTGCACAAATCGTCAAAAGAATTACTATAAATAGTAGAAGTTCCATGTAGATTCGGAGGTTAGTGAAGATCGCTAAAAGTAATACGTCAAAACCCTGCGGCGAGAATGCTCTTGTAAAGGAGATAGGCGTCAAAGAGAAAGACTGGTCGATTGACACTTTCCGCTGTACGTCCTAAGGATTTTTACGGACCATTTGCAAGACCCGACCGATGACCGCAATAATCCGGCCCATGCCGGGACCTTTACCTTGAACAGGATCTTTTGTTCTCTTCACCCTTTCATACTCAGCGGCTCGAATCTTCTGAGTCTCAACGCGTTGGTCACGACGGATATCGAAGATAAGGACATGGCGGCGGCCGCGAGCATCGGCATCTCAGGCACCATGTTCAACCCAAAAAGATACGGGAGACCGGCCGCTGCCGGTATGCATACGGCGTTATAGCAGAACGCAAGGAACAGATTCTGTTTCACATTCCTCAGCGTCGCCCTTCCTATCTCCAGCGCCGCCGGGATGCTTCTGACGTCGTCGTTCATGATCACGGCGTCCGCCGCCCCTATCGCTATGTCCGTCCCCGAACCGACCGCGATGCCGAGGTCTGCCTGCATAAGCGCCGGGGCGTCGTTGATGCCGTCGCCGGCCACCGCGACGTTCTCTCCCTTGATCTGGAGCTCTTTTACAATATTCAGCTTGTCTTCGGGCACGGCCTTCGCGTGAATCTCGCTGATGCCGACCTTTCCCGCGACCGCCTTTGCGGTGTCCTCCGAATCCCCAGTCACCATCACCGGCCTTACGCCCAGCGCCTTGATCGAAGACACGCCAGACACCGCCGTCCCTCTGATCGGGTCGGATACGGCGATGCATCCCGCGTACTCTCCGTCGACTGATACGAAGACGACCGTCTTTCCTTCCGCCGACAAACAAGAGGCTCCGGACGCCGGACCTACGCCTGTGAACTCCGCGTTGCCGACGGCTACCTCTTTCCCGCCCGCGGTGCACCTTACCCCTCCGCCGGGCTCGGAAACGAAATCCGACGGTTCGGCGATGTCTATTCCGTTCTCTTCCGCATAGGACACCACGGCCTTCGCCAGCGGGTGTTCCGACCTCATTTCGGCGGCTGCGGCGTATCGGATCAGCTCGGCCTCCGGGATCATTGAGACCACGTCTGTAACGCTGGGTCTTCCTTCGGTCATCGTTCCCGTCTTATCCAATACGGCGGTCGTCACCCTTCCGGCCCTCTCTAGAGCGGCCGCGTTCTTGAACAGCACTCCGTGCTCGGCCGCCTTTCCCGTGCCGACCGTCACCGCGAGCGGCGTGGCGAGACCCAGCGCGCAGGGGCACGCGATAACGAGAACGGAGATCAGCACCAGGACGGAGAACTCGATGCCCTTCCCGGCGATGAACCATATGGCGCAAGACACGGCCGCGATCAGGATAACGACCGGGACGAATATCGCGGCCACTCTGTCGGCGACCCTCGCCACCGGCGCCTTTGTGCCCTGGGCATCCTGTATCATCTTTACGATCCGGAACAGCACGGTGTCCTTACCGGTCTTTTCCGCTATCATCCTTAGACTGCCGTTCGTGTTCATGGTTCCGCTGAATATCTTATCTCCCTCGTTCTTGACCGCGGGCATGCTTTCTCCTGTCAGCATCGACTCGTCTATTGACGATCGGCCTTCCGTGACCGTTCCGTCGGCGGGTATCCTTTCCCCCGGCCTGATGACGATCGTGTCCCCGACCCGGACCTCGCCGGCGGGTATGGTCTCCTCCCTTCCGCCCCTAATGACATTGGCGGTGGGGGGCGTGAGGCTCAAAAGACCCATGACGGCGTCGTTTGTCTTGATCTTCGATCTTGATTCAATGTATTTCCCGACGGACACCAGAGTTATTATCACCGCCGCCGAATCATAGACCAGCGAGTGCATCGAATGATGATCCCCTGAGAACACCTGTATCGTCGCGTATACGCTGTATAACACCGCGGCGGTGGTGCCCAACGCAATAAGGGTGTCCATCGTCGGAGTTCCGGCCGCCAGGGCCGGATATCCTTTCGTGAAGAAGCGTCTTCCCGCCGCCAGGACGGGCACGCACAATATCAGTTGTATCAGCGAATATATCTCAGGTTCGCCGCTGAGCGGGAGGTCGAGTCCAAACATCGGACCCATCACCAGGACGGAAAGCGGTACCGTGAATAAGACGGAGACGATCAGCTCCTTCCTTATCTTTGACGCGTTGGACCGCTCCCTCTCCGCCAGAATGTCCGGGTCGTCGGCGAGCACGTCGTAGCCCGCTTTCTTTATCGCGGCGACGATCTGCTCCTCTCCGACCTTGGATCCATCGTAAAGAACGGAAACGACGTTATTGGAAAAGTTCGCGTTGACCTCTTTTACTCCGTCAAGCTTCCCCACCGCTTTCTCTATGGAGGAAGAGCATGCGGCGCATGTCATTCCGTCCGTTCTGAGGTTTATCCTTCCCGTATCCTGGGTCATTGAAATAGTCCGTGCTTGACCTTCGATCTGAACCCCGTGTCCAGAACGGCGCGGACGAGGTCGTCGTCCTTTACTCCTTCCTGCGTGACCTCGGCGGTCCCCTTTTTCAGGTCCACGCTTACGCCGCTTACCCCCTTGACCCCGAGAAGGGCGTCGTTGACCTTCTTCGCGCACATTTCACAGCTCATGCCGTCTATCCTCAAGACCGTCCTGACCATGACGGATAATCCGTTTCGGGATATACATCGTTTGTCCCGTTCGCTTGCGGTCGTGTGAACAGGTTATAAACAGAGAACGGCATTAGACAAACGATAAAATGAAAGAGCTGAAAGATTACGTCACGGCCATACCGGACTTCCCGAAAGAGGGGATATTATTCAGGGACATCACCACCGTCATTCAGGACCCGGAGGGCTTCAGGCTTGCGGTGGACGGCCTGATAGCTTTACTGAAGGGGGTCGACTTCGACCTGGTCCTCGGATCTGAATCAAGAGGATTCGTCTTCGGCGCGCCGGTGGCGTACGCGATGAAGAAGGGACTCGTCCTTGTGAGGAAGAAAGGAAAGCTTCCGAGGGAGACGATCTCGGAAAGCTACGACCTGGAATACGGCAGCGCCGAGCTGGAGATGCACGCCGACTGCATCGGGAAAGGGCAGAGGGTCGTTATCGTCGACGATCTGATCGCCACCGGCGGCACCACCAGCGCGGTGATCAAGATGGTCGAAAGGCTCGGCGGAGAGGTGGTCCGGATATGCTTCGTGATGGAGCTTGCCGGTCTGAAGGGAAGGGATGCGCTCAAAGGGTACGAGGTCGATTCTCTGCTGATATACGAAGGAAAATGATCCTTCGGCCGTTCGCTTCAGTTCGACATCTTGAACCGCAGTAGCTCCATGACCGCGTCGGCGTCCTCGCCGCTGCGGACGTCCACCGGGACGCTGCGCCCTTCCATGTACTGCTTTGCCTCTTTTATTGCGCTCTTGACCCCGTCCGGCAGACTGCTGGACAGCGCCTGTTCCGCCGCGCGCTCTCCCAGCACGATGGTCGCTCTGAAGTATCCGTCGCACGGCTGCCGGTAGAGGATGTTCCTTTTGCCGCTGTGGTCCGTCCACGTCCAGCCCGCCGCTTTCGTCGGGAACTTCCATATACCTTCCGCGCCGGGGTACGCTTTCTGGATATCTTGGTCTATCTTCTTCCAGAACCGCATGGAATCCTTCAGATGCATGGACAACCCCGCGTCGTCGGGCGGGAACTCTTTTTCGCCGAATATGCTGAATGCCATTTTGGTGACCTCTTGTGAACGATGTGGTTACGTATCGCTGCGGGCGTTCTTAGTTTCTTTGACGGCGTTCTTGTTCTCGAACGCACACAGACCTCAGCGGATATTCTTCCAGCCGGGATCGCTCTTGTCTTTGAGCGCTTCCATCATATCGTAACGGCCGCATTTCGTGCACGTCATCCCTCTCAATTCAAAGCAGTTGACGGCCGCGAAGGAACGTGTGAATGTGGGTTTGAACGATGTCGAACACGCCGGGCAAATGTAGTGGTATGTCCTCCATATGCGGACATGAACTGCGATGCCGGCCGCAAGGGCCAGGAAGACTATTGCCGTGGATATCTTTGCCAACACATCTCCGGTCACGAAGAAGAACAACATTAGCAGCACGAGAGGGGCCATCAGGAGAAGAAGGAACACAAAGACCAGGTCGCTGCCGTCACGCATGGGTGCGATATGTTGAGTCAGGATTATAATTTTTGGTTCTTTGTGCTGCTTTTTACAGCTTGGTCTAATTTAACATAAAAGTTTATTTATAGCCGAAAATAGACGTTAAATCAACGTTTATGTTTATTTAAACAACAAACCGGATTTATTAAAACCTGCATTCTGCCACCATGGAAATGTATGCTGACCTGTATTTTCATTCCGATCCGGAACTGATGATGCGCATCGGCGAGAAGATCAAGACCGTGAGGCTGAACAGCAACATCACCAGGGAGGAGCTTCAAAGTATCACGGGGATCCACAAAAAGACCATAGGGGATGCGGAGACCGGGAAGAACGTAACGATGATGACGCTCCTGGCCATATTGAGGGGGCTCAGTATGCTGGATCAGCTGAACGAACTGCTCAGAGAAGAGGGCGTAAGCCCGGTGATGATGGCAGGGATGGGGCTTTGAGAAAAAACGGGAAAGACCAGAGCGACGGTGTTCGTGTTCCGCGATCCGTTCAGAGACCTTATTGAAGCGGACCCCGCGGACCCGGTCGATGAGCGCTGAACGCGTCCGATGCTGGTCCGAGGCAGTCATAAATATCTTCACCGGGATACGGAAGCATGCCAAAAAAGACCGGCACGGAGAAGTTCGAGAGTAAGGGTCTGTTCCAAACCTGCTGGACCGCATCAAAGGCCAGTGTTCCGTTTGTGATCGTCGGCATATGCTTCGGGGTCGTTGCCGGTATTGTCCTGTTCAGATTGTACGACGGGATCATAATCCAAGAACACGGCGAGGCCGTGACCGTGATCGATACGATCGATCTGTTCGGGCTGGCTTTTATGTCTCTGATCGTTGTGTTCCTTTTTCTCGCTCTCGGCCTCGGCAACATATATTACATCCGGAAAGCAAGGTCCGCAGATTACGGAGAAGGAAGGAGAGAAACAGTGGCGTTCGTCGAAGGTGCCAAAGGAACGATGTACGCGGCTATTGTGACGGCAGAAACGATCTGCCCGGAATGCGGCCATGCCGTCATCGGAACGGACCCCAGATTCTGCACGAAGTGCGGCTGCGGCATGGATACGACGGAAGAAGAAACAGAATGATGTGCCGCGGTATACGCGCCTTCGGGCGCATACCCAGTCATTGAACTTTTACGCCCAGGTTCTTATTTTCATTGTTATGATAGTTCTATATAGTACTGTACCATATAGGAATATGAGCACATGAGAACGGAAGGCGGATTCTGCATCTCCAAGATAAAACAGGTCCAGGATCGGATATTTTACAAAATGCTTGAGGACGCCGGCATAGAGATAAGCAGCGGACAGGGCAGGATACTGTACGTCCTGTGGCAGGAGGGTCCGATGAGCATAGGCGAGATCGGAAGGCGCACCTCGCTCGCAAAGACCACGCTGACCGCCATGCTCGACAGGATGGAGGACAAAGGGATCGTGGCAAGGACGTTTAATAAGACCGACAGACGGCAGACGACGGTGTCCCTGACCCCGGCGGCCGAGAGGATGAGGGACACATACCGAAAAGTGTCGGACGACATCACCGAGGTCTTTTACCGCGGTTTCACCGAGAGCGAGATAACCGATTTCGAGAATAAATTGAGAAGGATATTGGATAATCTGACAGAAGAGGAAGGGAATGAAAAATGAAGGACACAGCGAAGACCATAGAGAAAGTCATTGACAGACAAAAGGTATCGTTCATAGGTTCGGTCAATACGGATGGCTTTCCGAACATGAAAGCGATGCTGATGCCGAGGAAAAGAGTGGGGCTCAGGGAGTTCTATTTCACCACCAACCGGTCGTCGATGAGGACCTCCCAGTACATAGAGAATCCCAAGGCCTGCGTCTATTTCTACGACAAACGGCTCATGTACCACGGGGTCATGCTGATCGGGACGATGGAGGTCCTGGAGGATGCGGCGAGCAAAGAGATGATCTGGCGGTCGGGGGACACCATGTACTACAAACAGGGCGTCGCAGACCCGGATTACTGCGTGCTGAAGTTCACCGCGCAGAAGGGGCGGTATTACCACTCGTTCCGTGCCGAAGACTTTGAGGTCGAGGGCTGATCTCGGGCAGGATGCCGGAGGTTGTGCCCCGATTTCGATTATGCTATTTTTTAATGATGTATCTTTCTTTGTTTTATTTTCTGTATCTTATGATACATGATTCATTATGCCCCTTGCTACAACGCAATATGACTTGCATAGCGGCTCGAACATAAAAATGCCCGGCGATGCCGGGAAGTTTGAAGTTTTTATTTCTTTATTTCTCTGATCGGCCTCGCCTCGATGTACCCCCTGCGGCCGACCGGCGAGAGCTGGAATCTCGGGGCATCGGCGTCCGCCCACTCGAAACCGCGGACCGCCGGATCGAATCGGTCTATCGCTTCCCAAACGCCTGCTATCGCTTCCTCGAAATCCTCGTCGCCGTACGGCTCGCCCTGGAATACCATCACTTTGCAGGGTTCCAGGTCGATCACCTCGAACCCGTCCGGCACCGTCCCCTTAAAGTCGAACGGCACTTCAGCGCCCATGACGTACTTTGAGGTCCCCTCTCTGATCAGCTTACGGGGCAGCCAATATCCCGCGGGCTCGTATAACGCTCCCTTTACGCTCTCCAGTATTCCCAATACGTCGCACCCGGCCTCTCCGCAGTAAGCGAAATAATCCTCCGC
>JAITCQ010000004.1 GCA_031283015.1 Candidatus Methanoplasma sp. | reverse complement strand
GGAGATAGGAAGGAGCGTCCCGGACATCGAGAGCAAGCTTGCGGCGTTCGGATACACCAAGGAGGAGATATCAAAGATCATAGAGCCGATGATGACCCAGGGGCGCGAGCCTGTGGGCTCCACCGGATCGGACATCCCCCTGGCGGTCCTGTCGGACAAGCCTCAGAGGCTTTTCAACTACTTCAGGCAGTCATTCGCGCAGGTCACCAATCCGCCCATCGACCCGATAAGGGAGGAACTGGTGATGTCGGTGACGGGATACATCGGCCACGTGCGGCAGAGCCTTCTCGACCGGACGCCAAAGAACTTCAACATGATCAAGGTCCGCCACCCGGTGATTACGAACAGGGAATTGGACCTCCTGAAGAATCTGAAGTACAGAGGATTCAAGATCACCGAGATACCCATAACTTTCAAAGCGGCGGAGGGCGCCGCGGGGCTGGAGAACGCCCTTTTAAGGATATGCGGGGAGGCCGAGGACGCCGTCGACAACGGCGGGTCGTACATCCTGCTGTCGGACCGGGGAATCGATAAGGAGAACGCCGCGATCCCCTCGCTGCTGGCGGTATCGGCGGTGCACCAGCACCTCCTCGGGAAGAGGAAGAGGATACAGACCGGAATAGTCCTCGAATCGGGAGAGCCCAGGGAAGTGATGCACTTCGCCCTGCTCTTCGGGTACGGCGCGAATGTCATAAACCCATATCTGGTACATGCTTTGGTCGAGGACCTCGTCAAACGTGACGGGATGAAGATCGACCCCGACTCGGCGGAACGCAATTTCATCAAGGCGTCAGAGAAGGGGCTGATGAAGGTGATGTCCAAGATGGGGATATCCACGATAAGGTCGTACATCGGCGCGGGACTCTTCGAAGCGGTCGGCCTCGACGAGCGGTTCGTAAAAGAACATTTCGGGAACACGACGTCCAACATAGGCGGCATAGGGCTGGAGGAGATCGCGGACGACGCGGCGTCCGTGCATACCGCGGCGTTCGACCGCCCCGGCGACGCGCAGGGCGGCGAAGGCGTATACGGATACACCAAGTACGGCGAGAAACATTCATGGTCCCCGGCGGCGGTCAAAGCGCTGCAGAGGGCCGCGAGGGACAACGACGCCGAGGCGTACATGGAATTCAAGGACCTCGCCGACGGCGGCAGGTTCTTCATAAGGGACCTGATGGGATCGAGGAAGGGAACCCAGATACCTCTGAGGGAGACGGAGTCCGCCGAATCGATAATGAAGAGGTTCGTCGGCCAGGGGATATCGTTCGGAGCGATCAGCAAAGAGGCCCACGAGACCTTCGCCGAGGCAATGAACATGATCGGCGGACAGAGCAACACCGGCGAAGGCGGGGAGGACCCTTCAAGGGCGGTCCGCACGAAGGACGGCAGGGACATAAGGTCGAGGGTCAAGCAGGTGGCGTCCGGAAGGTTCGGAGTGACCGTCGGATACCTGGTCAGCGCCGACGAGATACAGATCAAGATCGCGCAGGGGGCGAAGCCCGGCGAGGGCGGCCAGCTGGCGGGGGACAAGGTGGACAAAGAGATAGCGGCGACAAGGCACACCCTTCCGGGGGTTACGCTGATATCCCCTCCGCCGCATCACGACATCTATTCGATAGAGGACCTCAAGCAGCTGATACTGGACATGAGGTGCGTGAATCCCGCGGCGAAGATAAACGTGAAGCTCGTGGCGGAGTCCGGGGTCGGCACGGTGGCGGCGGGCGTGGTAAAGGCCGGGGCGGACAAGATCCTGATATCCGGCTCGGACGGAGGCACCGGCGCCTCTCCGCTGTCGTCCATAAGGTACGCCGGGATGCCTTGGGAACTGGGACTGGCGGAGGCGCAGCAGACGCTGATGATCGACGGGCTCAGGGATAGAGTGAGGTTACAGGTCGACGGCCAGATGAAGACCGGCAGGGATGTGGTCACGGCGGCGCTCCTGGGCGCCGAGGAATACGGGTTCGCGACCGCGCCCATGGTGGCCATGGGCTGCGTCATGTGCAGGAAGTGTCAATCGAACACCTGCCCCGCGGGTATCGCGACCCAGGACCCGGCGAAGAGGGAAAGGTTCGCGGGCAGGGCGGAGCACATCGTCAATTACATGAGGTTCATAGCGGAGGACGTCAGGGAAAGGATGTCCGAGATGGGCGTAAGGTCGGTGGACGAGCTTGTCGGAAGGTCCGACCTGATCGTCCGCGCGGATCCCGGCGGCCGGAGGAGCGGGAGCATAGACATCGGAAGGATAGTCGAGATGCCGGCCGAAGGTCCCAGGACATGCACGAAAGGGCAGCCGGACACCCTCGGGGACGTGCTCGACAGGAAGATGATCAGGGACGCCGGACTCTCTTTGGAGACCGGAGGGAAGGTCAATCTCGAATACACGATATCCAACGTAGACAGGTCCGTGGGGGCGATGCTCTCCGGGGAGCTGGTCAGGCGGGGGAAGAAGCTCAGGGACGGGACGGTGAACATCTCTTTCAGGGGGACCGCCGGCCAGAGTTTCGGAGCGTTCATCACCGAAGGCATGACATTCAGGCTGACGGGACAGGCCAACGATTACGTCGGAAAAGGGCTTTCCGGAGGGAGGATAGCGATTTTCCACGAAGGGGAGCCGCCGCGGCAGAACGTGATCGCCGGGAACACGCTGTTATACGGGGCGACCGGCGGAGAGGTCTACATCGCGGGGAAAGTGGGGGAGAGGTTCTGCGTCAGGAACAGCGGGGCGACCGCCGTCGCCGAGGGCGCGGGGGACCACTGCTGCGAATACATGACCGGCGGGAGGGTGGTCATACTCGGAGAGGTGGGAAGGAACTTCGCCGCCGGCATGTCCGCCGGCATTGCGTACGTGCTCAACGACAACGGCAACTTCGACAGACAATGCAACATGGACATGGTCGAACTTCTGCTCGTGGAATCGGAGAGCGACCGTTCGGAGCTGAGGTCGATGTTGGAGTCCCACCTGAGGTACACCGGAAGCCGGAAGGCGGCGGAGATCCTCGGCGACTGGGAACAGAACGCGGGCAGGTTCCTGAAGGTGCTGCCGATAGGCTACAAGAAACTCCTGGAGACCAAAGGCGCGGACGCAATTCACTGAGGCGGCGCGAGCGTCTGATAAGAACCCAGATTCTTGAAGAAGACGGTCTTCCGTTTTATCATCGTAAGAGCGTCCGCCACGTCCGCGGCGTTCTCGTACCCCTCGATCTCTATGAAAAAGACATATTCCCACTGCCGCCCTTTCGTGGGACGAGACATGATCTTGGTCATGTTCAAGTCCCATAACGCAAAGATATCCAGTATCTTGTAGAGCTCCCCTGGCCTGTGCTCGGTGGAGAACGCGATCGACGTCTTGCGGCCGATCATCGGGGCAGACGTGTCAGTCTTCGTTAAAAGAACGAACTGGGTCATGTTGTTCTTGTCGTCCTGGATATTCTCGTGGATGATCTTAAGATCGTATATCTCGGCGGAATTCTTCGAGCCGATGGCCGCCGTCCCACCCCTTTCCAGGCCGCAGCCGGCGGTGATCCTCGCCGCTTCGGCCGTCGAGTTCGAAGCCTCCGTAACAGCGTCGGGATAGTGTTTGTTTATGAATTTCCGGCATTGCGCCAACGCCTGCGGGTGCGACAGGATCTTAGAGACCCTTCCGTCCGCATTCTTTTTGCTTACCATCATGTTCTGCACTACGGGCAGCGACAGCTGCTTCGAGATGAAAAGATCGGCGTCGAAGATCAGCGTGTCTATCGTCGTGTTCACCCCGCCTTCTATCGAATTCTCGATCGGCACGACGCCGCAGTCCGCCGCCCCCGTCTCGACGGCTTCGAACACATCCTCGATCGAGGCGAGAGGCGAGAAAGAGATATCTTCGCCATCCATCGAACCCGCGAAACATCTTGCCGCCTGCTCGGTGAATGTCCCTTCCGGTCCAAAATAAGCTATCTTCATTTCCCCACTCTTTCCAATAATCGCACATAACGTCTTTGTACTTATTCCCGACGCTCGCAGAGGTTGGGCCGCTGGCGGTCCGAACTCAGTCCTCTCCCAAAGGCTGACAGACGGCGGATCCCCCACCTTTAAAGGTCCAGGCGTTCTTGTCCAGAAGGAACCCTGATCCCGACGGTGACCACCTTTACGGAGCCGTTCCTTTTTCTTTTTATGAGCCTGTCCAGACACCTGTCCCTTCGGATCTCCATATGACGCCACATCCGCCTAATCGAGAAATAGTGCAAATTGTACTTTTTATCGGTTATAAAACATACTGGCAAATGCGGCCCGGGCCTCATGATCCGCACGCCTGAACGGTCCAGTCCCGCCGACCCTTGAACAATAAAATATGTGCTCCGCTCGGTCGTTCATCGGAATCTTGACCTCATTGTTCTCATCAGACCTGGCGAACGAGGCTCCCCGCCCCATTGCACCCCAGCCTTACGTTTGGCTGAAGTGTTCACCTCTATGATAGGACACATAAGTCAGGTTTATATAGAAGAACAAACCATAACCCCCCTAGAAGTTCCATAATAAAGAATGGAATATGATACTTGGAGGTTTGAAAAAATGGGTATGGGCAACGCACCTATCTTGATCCTCAGGGAAGGAACCAAGAGGGATAAAGGAAAAGACGCACAGTACAACAACATCACCGCCGCCAGGGCGATCGCTGACGCAGTCAGGAGCAGCCTCGGGCCGAGAGGGATGGACAAGATGCTCGTAGATTCGATGGGGGACGTCGTGATAACGAACGACGGCGTAACCATCCTTAAAGAAATGGACGTGCAGCACCCCGCCGCGAAGATGCTGGTGGAGGTCGCGAAGACGCAGGACGCAGAGGTAGGGGACGGGACGACGACGTCCGTCATACTTGCCGGCGAACTCCTGAAGAAAGCGACGGACATGATAGACGCGAACGTGCACCCGACGCTCATAACCGCAGGTTACAGGCTCGCCAACCTCAAAGCGCAGGAAGTGCTCAAGAAGGTCGCGATGAAGGTCAGCATGAAGGACGACAAGCTCCTGAAGCAGATAGCCGAGAACGCGATGATCAGCAAACAGGTCGGAGGGTCCAAAGAGTTCTTCGCCGAGATGGTCGTCGACGCAGTCAAAACGATCATCGAGAAGGACGACAAGGGCAACTACACCGCGGACCTGAAGAACATACAGACCGTGAAGAAAGCGGGCGCGAGCATGGAGGAGTCCCAGCTCGTAAAAGGCCTGATCCTGGACAAGGAGCCGGTCTCGCCCGCGATGCCCAAGAAGGTGGTCGGGGCGAAGATCGCCATCGTGGACGCGGCGTTCGAACTCAAGAAGACAGAGATCGACGCGAAGATCCAGATCACAGACCCGTCGCAGCTCGCGGCCTTCGTCAGAGAAGAAGAGAACATGCTCAAAGAGATGGTCAACACGGTGAAGAGATCGGGAGCGAATGTCGTGTTCTGTCAGAAAGGGATAGACGACCTCGCGCAGCACTTCTTCGCGAAAGAGGGGATATACGCATGCAGACGCGTCAAGAAATCCGACATGGAGAGACTTGCCAAATCCACCAAAGCGAACATCTGCAACAAGATCGTCGAGATATCGGCGGAGGACCTCGGTTACGCCGAATCGGTCGAGCTGAAGGTCATTGAGAACGAGGAGATGACGTTCATCACCGGGTGCAAAGAGCCCAAGACCGTGTCCATACTCGTAAGGGGCGGAACGAACCACGTCGCGGACGAGGTGGAGAGATCGCTCGTCGACGCGTGGTCCGTCGTCAAGGTATCGATAGAGGATGGGATGATCGTCACCGGCGGAGGTTCCACCGCGATGGAGATAGCCATGCAGCTCAGGGATTACGCGGCGTCCGTAGGCGGAAGGGAGCAGATAGCCATCGAGGCGTTCGCCTCGGCGATGGAGATCATACCCACGACGCTCGCTGAGAATGCGGGATTGGATCCGATAGACATCAACATCCAGATGAGGAAAGAGCACAAGGCCGGAAAGGTGAACGCCGGCCTGAACCCGTTCACGGGGAAGATCGAGGACATGCGCAAGCTCAACGTCATCGAACCTCTCAGGATCGGGAAGCAGGCGATCAACTCGGCCACGGACGCGGCGGTCATGATCCTCAGGATCGACGACGTCATCGCGTCGAAGTCGAGCCCGATGCCGGAATACGGCAGCGGCGACGACATGCCTTCGATGGATGACGACTGAAACCTTTAAACGGGGCCTTCGGCCCCTTCAATATTATTATTTCAACTAACCGGAGACCGACCATGACTGAAAAGTCTAAAAAGAAGAAAGAGGAGGACGTCGGGGAGGCGTCCGGAGAGATGACGGACGCTCTCGCCGAAGCCAGCGCAAAGGCGGATGAGTATCTTAACATCGCAAGAAGGCTTCAGGCGGACTTCGACAACTTCCGTAAGAGGACGGAGAAAGAGAACGAAGAGTTTAGGAAGTACGCCACGGCGGGCATAGCGAAGAGCCTGCTGACCGTGGCGGACGACCTGGACCGCGCGCTGGGCACGGCGGGGGAGAACACGGAGCTCGCGGCGGGGATACGGAGCATAAGGCAGAATCTGATGAAGATCCTGGAGGAGAACGGACTTGCGGAGATACAGACGGATTGCAAATTCGATCCGAACTTCCACGAAGCGCTCTGCACGGTCGAAGCGGACACCGACGGAGACATAGCCGAGGTGTTCCAGAAAGGATACCGCCTGCATGACAGGATAATAAGGTATCCGAAGGTCAAGGTCACAAAGAAAAAGGAAAGTGAGGAAACATGTCAAGGATAATAGGAATAGATCTGGGAACGAGCAACTCGGCCGCATCGGTGATGGAAGGCGGGAGACCGACCATGATCCCCAGCGCGGAAGGCACGAGCGTCGGAGGGAAATCATTCCCGTCCTATGTGGCATTCACGAAGGACGGTCAGCTGCTCGTCGGAGAACCGGCGAGGAGACAGGCGGTGACGAACCCCGACGGCACGATAAAGAACGTCAAAAGGAAAATGGGATCCAACGAGAAGGTGACCGCGCTGGGAAAGGAATACACCCCGCAGCAGATATCGGCGTTCATACTTCAGAAGATAAAGAAGGACGCCGAGTCATATCTCGGCGAGACGATCGATAAAGCGGTGATCACCGTTCCGGCGTACTTCAACGACAACCAGAGGCAGGCGACGAAGGACGCCGGAGCGATCGCAGGATTGGAGGTCGTGCGCATAATAAACGAGCCCACCGCCGCTGCGTTAGCGTATGGTCTAGAGAAGAGCGGCGCCGCCCAGAAGATAATGGTCTTCGATTTCGGAGGCGGCACTCTGGACGTGACCATAATGGACTTCAGCGACGGCGTCTTCGAGGTGATATCCACATCCGGCGACACGCAGCTCGGCGGTTCGGATATGGACGAGGTCCTCACGAAATACGTGATGGGACAGTTCCAGAAGGAAACGGGAGCGGACCTCTCCAAGGACAACATGGCGTTCTGGAGAGTGAGGGAGGCGTGCGAGAAAGCTAAGATCGAACTCTCCACGACCATGCAGACGGAGATCAACCTTCCGTTCATCTCATCCGACGCATCGGGACCGAAACACCTGATACAAACGATCACGAGAGCAAAGCTCGAGGAACTCGTCGAACCTATAGTTCAGAAATGCAAGAGATCGGTCGATCAGGCGGTGACGGACTCGAAGATGTCCCCCGATTCGATCGACCGGATAATAATGGTCGGAGGACCCACGAGGATGCCCATAGTTCAGAATTTCGTGGAGAGCATCGTCGGACCGAAGATACAGCGCGGGATAGACCCGATGGAGTGCGTATCCATGGGCGCGGCCGTGCAGGGCGCCGTTCTGTCAGGGGACGTGAAGGACGTTCTGCTGCTGGACGTGACCCCGCTCACCCTCGGGATCGAGACGCTGGGGGGGATCGCCACGTCCCTGATAGACAGGAACACCACCATCCCGACAAAAAGATCACAGATATTCTCCACCGCCGCCGACAACCAGCCGTCGGTGGAGATCAACGTCGTTCAGGGGGAGAGGAAGATGGCGGGGGACAACACCTCGCTGGGAAGATTCACCCTCGAAGGCATACTCCCCGCTCCCCGCGGGATGCCTCAGATCGAGGTGACGTTCGACATCGACGCCAACGGGATAATAAACGTCTCGGCGAAAGATAAGGGAACGGGAAAAGAACAGAGAATAACCATCGCCTCCAAGAACAAGCTGTCCAAGGACGAGATAGACGATCTCGTAAAGCAGGCGGAGAAGTTCGCCGACGCAGATAAGAAGAAGATCGAATTCATAGAGGCGAAGAACCAAGCGGAAACGATGATCCACACCGTCCGCAAGTCCATGGACGAACTTGGAGAGAAAGTATCGCAGGAGGAACGCGCATCGGTGGAGGCCGCGGTAAGCGACCTCGAAAACGCGGTCAAAGGGGACGACATCGCGGCCATAAAGGCCAAGCTGGACGCGCTCATGAAAGCGATGGGTCCGATCAGCCAGAGGATATACCAGGAATCGGCGGAACAGCAGGCTCAGGGCGCTAAGGACGAAGGAACCGGAAACAAAGAGGACGGCGACTACGTCGACGCCGACTACAAGATAGTGGACGACGACGAGAAGAAATAAGGTAAGCCAGATGCCGGAGGACTACTACAAGGTACTGGGCGTCGCCAAGGACGCTTCGCCGGACGATATAAAAAAAGCGTACCGCTCGCTCGCGAAGAAGTACCATCCAGACGTGACGGACCTGTCGAAGGACGAGGCCGAGGCCAAGTTCAAAGAGGTGTCGGAAGCATACGAAGTGCTTTCCGACGAGAATAAACGGAAACTGTATGATCAATACGGCCACGCCGGGGTGAACAACCAGTTCAGCAAGGGAGGGTTCTCATGGGAGGACTTCACCCATGCGGACGATATCAGCGATATATTCGGCGACATCTTCGGGAGCATGTTCGGCGGGAATTTCGGAAGAAGACAGCAGTCCAGGTCCGCGAACTCCCCCCGGCAGGGGGAGTCCTTACGATATGATCTGGAGATCGCCCTCACCGATGTGCTGAACGGCAAGACAGCCGAGCTCTCGATACCCCATTCGGTCACCTGCGGCGACTGCAGAGGGACGGGAGGCAAGGACGGGAACGTGGAGACCTGCCACGCCTGCGGCGGATCGGGACAGATGCAGAGGGTGAGCAGGACGCCGTTCGGCAACATGGTCTCCGTCGCCGCATGTTCGATATGCGGCGGATCGGGAAGATCGTTCAAAGAACGCTGCCCCAAGTGCAGAGGGTCCGGAAGGAACAACGTCTCGTCCAAAGTGTCCGTGGATATACCGAAGGGAGTGGAGGAAGGCACGAGGCTCAGGGTAGCCGGGGCGGGGGACGCGGGTCACAGCGGAGGGCCGCCGGGCGACCTGATAGTGGTGATCCACATAAAAGGGGACAAACAGTTCCACAGGGACGGAACGAATCTCTGGTCCGAGGTCGCCACCACCTATCCGAAGCTTGTTCTCGGAGGGGAGGAGACTATAAAGACCATCGACGGCGAGACGATATCGCTGACCATACCGGCGGGGACCCAGATCGGCGGAGTGCTGAGGATAACCGGCAAAGGCCTTCCCAAGCTCTACCAGAACACCCGCGGGAACATGCTGGTCCGCGTCAAGATCGATATCCCTCTGAAAGTATCGCCGCAGGAGAGGGAACTGCTGATGAAACTCGACGAGCAGGCGGGCAAGAAACCCCCCGCGAAGACCAAGTCGAAACTGAGACAGAAGTTCGAGGATTTCTGAACACCATTATAAACGGCTTGATGATTATTTCCATATGGCTGAAAGGGCGGGTCCGCGATGATCGATATACCGGCGATGTGGATCGTTTTCTTCGCGATCGTCATCGTGATGTTCGCATTCGACCTCGGGATACTGAACCGGGGATCGAAACGCATCACCACGAAGCGGGCGCTGAGCATGACCGCGTTCTGGATCTGCCTGGCACTGGCGTTCGGCGTACTGATATTCATACGAATGGGATCCGCTTCGGCGACGGAATACGTCACGGCGTACGTCATCGAAGAGATGATGAGCGTTGATAATTTGTTCGTGTTCATCGTGATATTCGGACACTTCTGCGTTCCTGACGAGTACCAGCGCAAGGCGCTGTTCTACGGGGTAATCGGGGCGTTCGCCTTCAGGGCGCTGTTCATATTCATTGGATCGGGGTTGCTGGAAACGTTCGACTGGATGCTGTACGTCTTCGGAGCGGTGCTTATCTTCACAGCGATCCGAACGGTGATGAAGAAGGACGAAAGCAAGGACAGCAGGCTTGCGTCAAATCTCAGCAGAAGATTCAAAATAAGCCCCGAATTCGATAACGATAAGCTGTTCACGTTAAGGGACGGCGTAAGGATGATGACCCCGCTGCTCCTTTGCATAATTGTGATAGAGCTCACGGACATAATGTTCGCGTTCGA
>JAITCQ010000110.1 GCA_031283015.1 Candidatus Methanoplasma sp. | reverse complement strand
TGGAAAATGTAAGTGCGATAAATAAAGATGTTGTGGAAAAGGTTTGGATTGGTCAAGCTAAACTTCCCGTTCATCCGAACAGAGCGCTCAGACCGGCTGCTGCGTCCTCTTCGCTGACTGCCTCTTCCTCGGGCGGCTCCGGCTTCGCTGCCGCGGCGGGTGCCGCGGCGGCTCCGGCTGCGGGCGCCGCTGCTGCGGGTGCAGGTGCGGCTGCGACGGCGGCCGATGCGATGGCCGCCTTTATGTCGACTCCCTCGAGTGAAGCGATCAGTGCCTTGACTTTAGCTGCGTCGAGCTCTACTGCTGCTGCCTTGAGGATCGCCGTTACGCCGTCCTCCGTTATCGGTTTGCCAGCAGAGTAAAGCACCATTGCACTGTAAATATACTCCATTTGTTTCAACTCCTTTTAGCCAAATAGTGCGCTCAGGCCAGCTGCTGCGTCTTCTTCGCTGACCTGTTCTTCTTCTTTCTCTTCAACTTTCTGCTCCGCTTTCGCGGGTCCCGCTGCAGGTTTAACAGCTGCGGCCGCCGCCGCTGCCGCCGAGTTAACCCTGGCAGCGATAGCACTGTTGCTGTATCCTGATACGGAAGCTACGGCAAGCATCTGACTGTCTGCCTTTGCAAGAAGTATCTTGATATTCTCTTTGGTCGGTATCGCGGCCGATATCGAAAGGCCCATTGCCTCTCTGAACGCTTTTGTGACGAGCGGTACGATCGTATCCTTTGTGCAGTATGCGATCTCTATTGCCAGCGCGCGAGCGTTGTATGCGGCCGTAGCGAACATTTTCGGGTAGTGGTCATCAGGTATCGCGAGTACATCCTTTTTGTAAACGGTGCCGTTCTCATAGACGGTCCTCAGATCCATTCCCACGATCATGGGCAGGATCCCCAGTTTAGGAAGCATCGCAGCGACAGGGGCCGGAATGGGTTCTCCGCATTTGACCAGTGTCGTGTCCTTTTTGACAGCTATCTTTCCGGCCTCTACTGCGGCCGGTATGCCTATTTTCTGAAGTTCACCGATGATCGGACCCGGGCCGAACGGTGTCGGCCCTTTCGGAACAACTATGTCCACAGGTGCCGGCTGCCCCGCTTTCGCGGCGGCAGGCGTCATCGTTGCCTCAAGCTTCTTGCAAAGCTTGAACGGATTCATGTCCGTTGCGACGACGGCGCACTGTCCGTGCACGGCGTCCTTGAGCGCCTCGAGTCCCGGTCTCTCCTTTGCGGCCTCCTCAAGGGCCAAGATCAAAAGGTTGTTCTTGGTCATCTTGAGAACGGCGTGCTCGCGGAGCCCGGCCCTCATTTCCTGGATCTGCTGTCCCGGGATACCATGCATGTCGACGATTGCGACAACTGGGTTATCCTTGATGTCTTTGACGATCTCGCTCACCATGTCCTTCTTCCAAGTTGCGACGTGTGCCATCTCAGACCTCCTTACAATATCCTCTCCGCCGGCCCCATGGATGTCTTGACGTAAGCGGACGCTACGTTCGCTATGCCTTTCTCCAGTTTCAGCGAGACACGCTTGAGGACGATGTCGATATTGTCGGCTATCTCCTCCGGAGGCATGTTCACTGTTCCCACGGGTACGTGGAATGTCTTCCTGTCTTTCGTTCTGACTGTCACAGACTTGCGGAGGTTGTCCACCATTCCTGTGGGATCTGCTCCCGGGGGTATGGGTTTGGGCATCTTTCCGCGGGGACCGAGAACGGTACCGAGCCTTTTACCGACGACGGCCATGAGCGGCGCCTCTGCGATAAAGTAATCCGTGCTGTTCGCGATCTTCTTTGCCTGTTTCTTGTCGTCTGCGATCCCCCCGATCTCATCGGGCGTGATCACAAGATCGGCCACGTTCTTGGCTTTCAAGGCTAGTTCGCCACCACCAATCACGCAGACCTTGACCACTTTGCCGCGGCCGTTCGGGAGGATGATATCCTCCTGGATACGGTTCTTCGGTATCGTAAGGTCAACGTCCTTGAGATTGATGGCCAACTCAACCGTTTCAACAAAATTGCGCTTCTTTGCACCTTCCAGTGCTTTCTGCACAGCAATTACGGTTGGTTTTTCTGCCAATTCAATTCCTCCTCGTAGTGCATGCGAGCCCTAAGGCTCTCCTACAAGCAGGCCTGCTATTATATTACCCTATATAAGGTTTGAGGGAATCGGACAGGACATGGTGCGCAAGGCGTTTTCGTCTGTTTTATATAGGCACATGCGGTCCAGAGCACTGTGTATCTCAAAGAACGATGGAAGGGCGCAATTGTTTTGAGCTTGCTTTGGGTTGTTGTGACAGGAGTTATGTTCTGCTTCTTCCGCGATACCTATCCCGGTGAGATAGAAGGATCCATTCTCCTTTCATTATTGCTAATGGTGCTTGGTCTGATCGTATATCTCGGAGGGTATATGCTGCTCGCCGGATTCAACATGATGCCAAAGGAGCAACTGGCGCGATACAGAATGGATAGGATCACATTCTTCATGGGTGTGTTCTTGGTTCTGACATCGCTCATTGTCTTCGTGATGACCTTTTATTTCTTCTTCGGCGTGATCTTCATTGCGGCGGTGGTCATTATAGTGATTTATATCAACATAAGTAAGAGGTTCAGAGCAGAGACGCCTCCGAGGTGAGACTCGGCTGTCAAGCCGCTTCCCCCGCACAATGTTCCTGCGAGTATATCTCGGATAGAATTTTTCAGGCCGGGAAGCAACGGCTGCGCATCGTGGTCGCCGCGGAGGCTGACGCACGCCGCCGGAGGTTTGGATTCGATGTACGAAAAGAAAATCTACACCAAAGGGCATTGCATCTTGTAGAATATGCCGCAGACGCTCCATAAGATCGGTCTGATCATCGCTTTCATCCCGCTTGCGATATCGCTCGTCGTGTTCCCGCTCCTTCCGGACACGATCCCTACTCATTTCAGTTCTGGCACGCCCGACGCATGGTCGGATAAGTGGGGCGCGTTCGGGATAACGGCGTTGTTTGCGCTCCCTTTGATGTCCTTGGTCATGTGCGGCATATTGTATCGTACCGCGCCAAGCTGGTACCGCATAGCGGGAGAGGCCGGTCAGGCCTTCAAAAATCCGAAGCACATGGAGATGATCATACCGTCAGTCGCCGCGCTCATATTGATAATGCACATCATGACGGTCTGCCTGTTATTAAATAACGTTTAATGCGTTTCGGACCCAGTGAACGGACTGGCTTTGGACTGTGGGATCTTCAGGTGGATCATTTATTCCCTGATAGCGGGCCTTGTGCTGGCATTCCCGGCCGTCTTCTTCATGGAAAGCGAATATCTCCTGATCTATCTGTTCGCGGCGAGCCTGGTCCCGGTCTCTGCGATGTTGTTCACTTTGGCATGTTCGATCCGCTGCGCGTCTTCGTCAAGAGTACTTCCGAAAGAAACGATCACGGTGGCCGTGAAGTTCGCAATGGATACCTTGCAGCTGTTGGAGCTCGGAGGCGCGGAAAAGTATGCGGGAGAATACAAACCGAAAACGGACGCAAAGGGAAAGAAAGAACCTTTGGCAGGAACACACCGATTCTGTCTGCTGAGCAAGTTCACGCTGTATTATGATATGATTGCCTTTCCCGCCATTTTGTTGTTCGCACCCGCGCTGAGCATCTACTTCCTGGATATAGAGGAAGCGGGGGTCGTTTCGGTCAGCCTTGCGCTGATCCTGACCTCGATATTCCTGTTCGCGTTCTGGGTAGAATATTACACATGCTGCAAAAGGCACTATCCGGCCTCATGCGAGATATGGAGGGCGAAAATAGTCCGGTGCCCGTTCGTCTCATACATAGAGTTGGAGATGCCCAGACCGCGTAAGCCGTGATCTGGGTCATCGGCCGCCGAACGAACGATCGTGCCGGAGCGGCGGTCACGGGGCCTTTATGAACTCCGCGATATCCTCTATCACATTCTGATCGACATGCCCTTTTACGTTATACTCTGCGACGGTCCCCGCGTCCTTCCCCTGCGACACCATGAAGAGATGGTTCAATCCATCATAGAGTTTGAACTCGACCCCTTCCTTGCCCTCAAGGACCTCCTGCCACTTCGCAAAGTCCTTGTCTGGATACACCTGGAAGTCCGCGCTTCCCTGGAGGAACAGCATCGGAACGTCCAAAGAGAGGGCTATCGCCCCGGCGTCCCTGCTGTTCATGTCTTTGACGTAATAGGCCGGCTGGCCGAAGACCACGTTGCTCAAAAGCTCCGACTCCGTCCAAGAGCCCATCTGTTCCATTCTTGCGAATTCTATCTGTACGAGTATCATGCGTTCCGGATAAGCCGCAAGGATCTGGTCCGCCAGGATCTCTTGCATTTTCCTCGGGCTTCCCGCCAATGAGACGAATCCGTCAAACAGTCCGTCGCTCTCCTTGACTATGGCCGGGGCGAGCATTCCGCCCAGGCTGTGGCCGATCAGGAATATCTTATCATAACCGTAACTCTTCATCAGTTCGGCGGCTGCAACCGCATCGTCGATGACCTCCTCTTTGACCGTTAACTTGGCTATGTTATCGGCGCTTGAATTTCCGTAGACGAACGTTCTCTTATCATACCTGAGGACGTCGACGCCGCTTTTAGCAAGATTCCATGCGATGTCCCGGTATACTTTGTTGGGTCCGATCGTGAGGTCCATGCCGTGCGGTCCGGACCCGTGAACGAGTATGGCCGCCGCCTCACTCGGCTGATCGGCGCAGGTCGTCAGTTTTCCATTCAGCTCCCATCTGGTGTCGGCGTTTATCTTTACGTCGATCTCCCTGAGACCTGCGGGCAGAACGTCGGGGTCGCTTTTGTTATTGTCGATCAATATGAACGCTGCAGCCGCTGCGACAAGCGTGCAGCAAATCAGCACCGTAACCGCCGTTATCGTTTTGTTCATACCCGGGGCCCCTGAGATAAATTACAATGGCGATGCGGGATTATAAACGCTGGTATGCGGCCTTAAGTGTGTCGAAATGGAGAGGACTGTGGGCTGTGGCTGGACCTATTGATGTAAATTACATCAACGTTCGGATGCAGTGCGCTTGCGCATGATTCGATCGAACAGGATGCGCTGAAAAATTTGAAAATCGGAAAAGGTTTCAGAGATGGTTTACTTCAGGACCTCGTCGTACATTCCGGCCTTGACGTCCTTCTGGAAGACCTTCGGGTCCTTCCCGTCGATCGTCACTCCGACGGAGACGCAGTTGCCCGCGACCTCCAGGACGCGGGCCTTGAGCGTCGCTCCGAGAAGGTCGTCCTCCTTCATAGTGGCGATCTTCTTCGCCTGGTCGATCGTCATGTTCGCCACTTTCGTGGTCCTCGCGTTGCTTGATCCGCTCGCAAGACCCAGCTCGGATTTTACCAGCGCCGACATCGGCGGCGTTCCGACCTTTATGTCGAACGTCTTGTCGTCGTTTATTATCACTTTTATCGGGACCTTCATGCCGGTGAACGCTTTCGTTTTCTCGTTGATCTTGGCGATGACCTGACCGGTGTTCACGCCGGTGGGGCCGAGCGCCGGGCCGAGCGGCGGACCTGCGGTGGCCTTGCCCCCTTCCACTAATGCCTCTACAGTGCTTACCATTGCTTATTTCTCCTTCTCAATGACTCTGACGCTGTCACCCTTTACGGTGACGGGAATAGGCACCATAGCCTCTATGAGTTCCACAGTGATCTCTTCTTTACTCTGATCAATCTGCTGCACTCTGGCTATTTCACCTTTGAACGGACCGTTTATCAGTTCCACCAGGTCCCCTTCCACGATGCCTATCACCGCAGAGACCGGGATCAGATAGTGGCCTATCTCGTCGATGTTCGTCTCGCCGTCCACGAACGAACGCGCTTTCTTTATGTCGCGGGTCTTCTCCCTCAGACGGTCGGTGTTCATGCCTTCCACGAACACGTATCCTCTCAGGCCGGGAGGACTGAACACAGCGTAAATGTCCTTCTCGCCCAGCTGGGCCTTGGACATGAGGCTGTCAGCCACGCTCTTCTCCTGGTCCATCTGCGTTTTGAGGACCATGATCGACTGTCTGGCGACCGCGCCGAACCTGAGCGTGGACATCCCGTCCTGCGATGTCGTCATGATCTTGATGCTGACCTCGTCGCCGTACCTTGCGCCTTTGGGGCAGATGACCTCGAGTCTGAACTCCTTGGGCTTGTTACCCGGGAGATCGATCTCCTTCTCGCTCTTCGCGCGATAGTTGCACCAGACCTCTTCTCCCGCGGCGTCGAGAAGCGTGACGTTCCATTCCGGAGCATCGTCCTTGTCCGGCCCCGTGGACACGTCGAATTTCATGACCGCGTGCGGCGAGCCGGAGGTGAGTTTGAACGTCCATACCGCCGCCGATCCGGCGCGGACATCCTTCGTGCCCTCTTCCCCGGTCATGCGGGTGCCCCCTGTCCCAAGATCAGCCATCATAACACCTCGCGTACCTCAAAAATGACTGGGAAGATATGTCATTACCCACATTATGGCAAAGCCTACCGCGCCTATGACGATCATCCCGAGAGCGGCGATGTAGCATGTCCTCTTGTACTCCTCCCGCGTGGGTGTGTGGGCCATCTTAAGGATCCTGCCGTACTTGCCCCTGCCGAGATTTCTCGTCTTGGCTTCGAAACCGCCCTGGATCTCCTCCGCTTTTGCCTCTATTTTCATTTTACTGCTTCCCTTGTGCGTCCGGAATAAGATCCGGGCCGCATTTTCAATCTTTCGTTACCACTGGAGATAACAAATGAATGACCACCCATAGAAAGACCCTGTTTTAAAGCTTTTGGTATCGGTCGTCCGACCGCGGGTGCGGGCGCCAGGGCTTCTTTTTGATGCTCTCCCTGCATACTTTGACGACGTACGCGAAAAGAATCACGGCGGCGATGTTCCTCGCCAATATTATCATCATGCCGGCGTCGGTTATACCCGCCCCTCCTCCGTTCATGCCGATGTTCACTGCGAAGTTAAGCTGCGTGAGGGCGATGACCAGTATCGACAGCACGAAGATGTAGCTTTTTGAGGTGTGGCTGATGGACGTCATCATCATCAGGGCTATGAACGGAATGACCCATATCAGATACTGGGAGGAGAAGACCTTCCCAAAGATTATGAACGCGAGGAACGCGAGCAGCACCGCCCCGCTGAGATGGATGATCCTGTTGTTCTCGTTGTCCTGCCTTTCCGTCCGCAGCTTGGACAGAATGTACGCGTGCAGAGCGTACACCGCGGCCAGCACCGACAGCGTCAGAGGCAGCAGATAGGGCGCCACCGCCGCTGCCCACGACCCCATAAGATTGTCGGAGCCGTAGCCGAACTCCACCCAGACGTCCGTCAGGCCGAATATATAAGCAAGCTCGATGAGGGACGCTGTAGCGGACTCGACGTGCAGGGGGCGGTCCATGTGGTAGCTGAGGAAGTGGAGCGCCGTTTCGGAGTCGAGAAGGAAGAACGGCAGGACTATCAGTGCCGACGTGATAATGAACGCCCCCGCGCCTTTCAGCACGTTCTTCCAGTCCCTGTTGAAAAAGAACGGGATAAGATAGATGGGGAACAGCACAGCGGGATACAGCTTCGACATCGTGGCGATCGAAAGCAGCACGAACGCCCAGGTGTATCTTTTTGTCACGAGACAGTAGAACGAAAGCAGGGTCAGCACGGCGGGGAATATGTCGTACCTGTCCAGAACGAACTCGACCATCAGCAACATGAGGGCCGCGTAGACCAGCATCGCCAGGTACTGGCTCTGGTGATATCTTTTGGCGAGCTTCCCGATCACTATGAGTCCCACCATGAAGAACACAAACACCTCCGCGGAGAACACGATCTCATAGCCCAGCGGCGTCGAGGCGAACAGTCTGGGCACCGCAAGGAACACCAGCGCGAACGGCGGATATTCCATTACCGGGATGCTGCCGTGCATCAGCTCGTCCGCATACGGGAAATAGACACGGACGACGTCGCTCTCTATCCCCATATGATGGATCATCAGAAGATATGCGACCGTGGCCGCGGCGAATAACGCCCCCAGCACCAGCTGGTATTTCCTGACGCCGTTGCCCGCAATGCTCATTGGACCAACCCATAGGGATGAGGTTAATTAAACTATGTCCCGCATGAATACGCGGAGTTTTCGAGGCATGCCCAACGCTTATATACACCTTTTATATTGGTTCCTCTAATTCTTGCACAGGTGATGAGAATGGAAGAGATTTTGTGCAACGTAGAACTGGTAAAGGACAACAACGACTTCGTGGCTAGGATACAGAGCGACCTCGGCGGGATGAGAGAATACAAGTCCTCGAGTTTCGAAGAGGTATTGGAACAACTCATGATAGACCTGCAGGAAGAGTTCGAGTCGATCTGATTGAGGGGGGATAACATGGCAGACCATATCAAACACGTAACAGACATTTTAGACAACCTTGCCGAGGATACCTCGGTGCCGCGTAACATCAGAAAGGGCGCGACCGACGCAAAGGCTAGGCTCACGGACACGAAGGACGCTATGGACGTGCGCGCTACAAGCGCCATAATAATTCTTGACGACCTCGCCAACGACCCGAACATACCGCTCCACGGAAGGACCCTGATCTGGAACGTCATAAGCCAGCTTGAGGTCCTGAACGCTCAGCCGCGCTGAGACATCTTTGATTTACCGATATTCCGAGACGATGTCCAAAAAGTTCTGGAATATCTTCGGTCCGTTCTCCGTGTTCTCCACTTCAGGGTGGAACTGCACCCCGTAAATAGGTCTTGTGAGCGAGCGCACCGCCTCCACCGGGCAGGATTGGGACGCCGCGGTGACCTCGAACCCTTCCGGCACAGTTTTCACTTCGTCATTATGGGACGCCCATACGTTGAATTCCGACGGGAGGTCCCTGAAAAGGTCCTCTTTGCACAGGACCTTCAACTCGACCTTCCCGAACTCCGGCATCGCGCCAGGTCCCAGCACCCCGCCGAAGTGCTCCGACAGGAACTGCATCCCGGCGCATATCCCCAGGATCGGGAAGTCCGCCTTGTCGAGGTATTCGCCGTTGTTGCCCATGCGCGCGGCGTCGCTGGCGACGCTCGGCGCCCCACCGGAGAGCACTATCGCGTCGGCGTCGCTGATCCTGTCAAAGGGAGCGGTATTCGGTATTATCTCGGTGTCCACCTTGAGATTTCTGAGGACCCTCCACTCGCGGTGGGTCCACTGCCCGCCATTGTCGATGACATAGACCTTCATTGAAGCGCAATGGGGCGTCCACGATATAATATTAACCGCTGTCCGCCGCCCCTGTTTTATTGCGGACGAATGTCAAAAACGCGTCCTTATCGGCGTCGTTCTCAAACACTGAAAACGGAACTATGAATGCGCCCGTAGCGCCGATAAAAAGGTATACCTTGTTCGCGTCGACGTTGACCACGATCCTTTCGATGCTTTCATAGCTGACCTTGGTCTCGGCCAGATCCATTCTTTCAAAGACGTGGTCTTCATGGAACTGAATGAAAGTCTCGCCGACCGGGAGTTTTCCTTCTATTTTCATCTTTTTGATTGATTTTTTTGTGAACCGGATTAACCGAGACTTGGCGGAAAGCGATAGAAAGATAAAAATGGCAAGAATGATGCTCCAGCATATTACGAGTATTCCATTTTCCAATGAAGTGATAAGAAAAACAAGAGCGACCATCACAAGCAAAAGCGAGGTCAGCCGTATGAGGAGCAATGGTTTTTTGCTCATCGACGAATTGAGAAGATAGAACGTGTTGAATTCGAGAAAGTCATCCTCACTTATCTCATATCTGAACTGGTACATTTATCCGCTCCCTGTTTTATTCCCACTCTATCGTCGAGGGGGGTTTGTTCGTTATATCGTACACAACGCGGTTGACCTGGTCCTTCATGGTGTTGGTGATCCTCGTCGCCATGGCATCAAGCACGTCCAAGGGTATCTTGGAGTAGGTCGCGGTCATCCCGTCCACGGAGCACACCGCTCTTATCGCGATGGTCCTGCCGTACGCCCTCCTGTCCCCCTGCACGCCTACGGATCTTGTGGGAAGGAGAACGGCGAAGTACTGCCAAGGGAGTTCCATCTTCCCTTGGGCGGCGGCCTTTTTGATCTCGTCCTCAACGATAAAACACGCTTCCCTTACTATCCCTATGTTCTCCCGCGTGATCTCGTCGAGGCATCTGACCGAAAGCGCGGGACCCGGGAACGGCTGTCTCTCCGATGCTTTCACGCCCAGCTCCCTCGCCACCTCTCTCACCTCGTCCTTGTAAAGGTCCCACAGCGGCTCGACGACGGTCATCCCCATCTCCTTGGGGAGGCCACCCACGTTGTGATGTGATTTTATCGTGTCCCTCATACCGTCCCCGGATTCGATCCAATCGGGGGCGATCGTTCCCTGAACGAGATACTCCGCGCCGAATTCCTTGGCTTCCTTCTCGAACACCCTGATGAACAGCTCGCCGATGATCTTCCTTTTCTTTTCCGGGTCCGTGACCCCCTTGAGCATGGCAAAGAACACCTCGGAGGCGTCGACTATCCTGAAATTGAGGCCCATCTCCCTGAGCATGCCCCGCACCTCTTCGGTCTCCCCTTTCCTCATCAGCCCGGTGTCGACGTAAACGGCGAGAAGCCGGTCTCCGATGGCCCTGCTTGCGAGAACGGCGGAGACCATGCTGTCCACTCCTCCGGAGCATGCGATTATCGCCTTACCCGGTATCTTCGCCTTAAGGCTGTCGACAGCCCTTACTATGAATATCTCAGCGCCTGACATCGGCCACCACCTGTTCCGAATCCGCTTCCACTTTCTCGGCCATCTCTTTCCGGTATTCCTTCATCTTATCGAATAACGCCGGATCCCCGAGTCCCAGGATCTCCGCCGCGAGTATCGCCGCGTTATCCCCCCGGTCTAGGCCAACCGCCGCCACCGGTATCCCGGGAGGCATCTGCACCACTGATAATAAGGAATCAAGATTCACGCCGCCGCTGACCGGGACGCCTATCACCGGTTTGCAGGTGTGCGCCGCCACGACCCCGGGCAGGGCCGCCGATAACCCGGCGATCGCAATGAACACATCGGCGTCGGAAGACTCGACCATACTCTGCACCCTTCCCGGCGTTCTGTGCGCGGACGCTACTGCGATCTCGTAACCTATGTTGAATTTTTTGAGCAGGACCGCCGCCTTCTCGGCCACGGGCAGGTCGCTCTTGCTCCCCATTATGATGAAGACCTTTTGCATCGGAGAAGCTCACTCAATGGAAGGATAAAAACCCACCGAAAGAATATCGGTGGAAGGGGTTTAGACAGGACTTTTCTGCGGCCTCAGCTTTTAAGCACTACGACCAAGAAGATGCCTATCGCAATGAGCGCCCCGATCAGAACGGCGATCAGATTGATGAGCGCATCGTAGACGACGTCCCATGCGTAGACGCTGCAGAACGGCTCAATGTCGCTGAACCCTACCAGATACGCCCACACCGCGCCGATGATCAACCCAACGGCAAGCAACACCCCGCCGTAGGTCCTGTTCTTTCCTGCTCCGAAATACGCCGAGAAGATACCCGTTATCATCATGACAAGCGCGAACACAAAGATGATGACCGTCAGGAAATCCCAGATATCAAATCCTTCCATTTTTCCAAACCTCCGTTTTAGTTCGTTACTACGACTATGGCTGGCAGTGATACACGGTTGTTATTATTAAACTTTTTACATCGCCCGC
>JAITCQ010000069.1 GCA_031283015.1 Candidatus Methanoplasma sp. | reverse complement strand
GAAATAATCGAAGATATACTCCTGTCTGAGCGTGTTGTTGAGATGGTCCTTCCCTCTTATCACGTGCGTCACGCCCAGAAGGTTGTCATCTATCGCCACGGACAGGTTCATCATCGGGTATGATCTGTATCTCGTTCCCGTTCTCGGATGCGGATGATCCACGATCCTGAGGGCGACGAAGTCCCTTACGGCCGGATTCGGATGGGCGATGTCCGTCTTCACGACGGCGACGGCCTCTCCTTCCCCGTACTCGCCGTTGAGGAATCTGTCGTACCTTTCCATCTGCTCATTGACCGCAAGGTTACGGCAGGGGCACTCCCTCTTTTCCTCCTTCAGGTCCCTCCAGACGTCCCCGTTGCATGTGCAGACGTACGCTTTGCCCATCTCGATGAGCTTCTTCGTCATGTCGTAATATATCTCAAATCTATCCGACTGCACTATGTTCTCGTGGATCTTCACGCCCAGCCAATCCAGGTCCTCCGGTATCATCTTGTACGCGTCGGGATCGATCTTCTCCGGATTTGTGTCCTCGTATCTCGCTATCAGCCTGCCGTTGTATCTTTTGACATATTCGTCGTTGAGTATCGACACGCGTGTGTGCCCGATGTGCAACGGTCCGGAAGGCCCTGGGGCAATCCTCATCACCACTTTGCCTTCAACGGCGTCCTTCAGCTCCGGGAGCAGATGGACCCTCTCCTTCTTCTCCTTGGAGAGCAGCGACGGATCGATCGTTTCAAGCGCCTTGACCTGATCCTCGGGAGACATTTTGTTGATGTCGGAGACGATCGACTCTATCAGCGGGGTCATCTCCCCCGCCCTGCTCCTGTATTCGGGATTCTCGCCGAGCACCTTCCCCACGACGGCCTTGGGGTTCGCAGTTCCTTTAAAGAACACCGCGTTCTGCAATGCGTATTTTCTAATGAGCGCCTCGGCGCGGTCATCCGCCATGACTGCACATTCGGCTTCGGATATTTATGCTGTTCAGTGGCTGTGCGTGGATCCGGCGGGTCCGATGCCGCCGCACAATATTCAAAACAGCATAATTATAGCAATTTTATTGACAAAAACTAAAATGAAACCCCCCCCCCCATAAAACGTATCGGAGGGACACCTCGTGTGTTGAGCCTCTCTGGTTTTTTTGTTAACCCAACCATTATAGATTTTCTGCGAGATATGCCCTCGTGGATCTGAACGGTGCCGGGAGGGATCTCTCGATCGAGGAACTGCACGAAGTGGTCGCGCCGATAGCCGTTGAGCACGGGGTTCTCCGCATATACCTTTTCGGTTCCAGGGCCAGAGGAGACAACGATAAGAACAGCGATTATGATTTTTGTATCGACGTTCCCAAAGAATACGACCTTTTCGATCTGGGAGGGATCCTTTATGACCTGCAGGAGGCCCTTTGTATCAAAGTCGACCTCGTCTGCGAGGATGAAATCTACACAAAACCATCTCTTATGGAGGAGATACTGCGTGACCGGAAGATCCTGTTCGAAGCATGACAAAGAAAATTTGCGAGTGATGCTCAAATCTTTCTCAAGCTAATAATATAAGCGTGGACCGCTTACGGCAGAATATGCAGTTAAGGGACCTCTTGGGAGAAAATGTCCGCTTGGTCAAAAAGAAGATCGATCCAGCTTCGTCAAAGATAACAGAGACCCTTCTTAAAGATCAGGACGCCACCGTGCTGTTCGAGGACGTGAACGGGCTGCCCGCGGCAGGGAACGTTTTCTCGACGAGGAAAAAGATCGCAGACGCGATGAACATACCCGCTGACAAGATAGTCGAACATATACTGTCGGCGATAGACTCCCCATGCGACACCGTTGAGATAAAGACCCCGGGTTTCATATCGAACAGATTGAAAGTGGATCTTACCTCTCTTCCGATACCTAAGTACTATCCGGAGGATGGGGGCCGTTACATCACGGCGGGAGTGATAGTCGCCGAATACAAGGGAAAGAAGAACGTCTCCTTCCACAGGATGATGGTCATGGACAAAGACAAACTCGCCGTCAGGCTGGTCCCCAGACATCTTTTCACGTTATATAACGAAGCCAAAGCTGACGGGAAGGAGCTTGACGTCTCGATATGCATCGGGCTGCCCGCTGAGGTCCTCATCGCCGCAGCCGTCTCCATGGACTATGGCGCGGATGAATTGAGGGTGGCTTCCGCAATGTACATGGCCGGCCACGGCAAACCCCTCAGCGTGGGAAAATGCAGCAACGGGTTGCTCGTCCCCTCGTCGTCGGATTACGTGCTTGAAGGGAAGATCACCTTCGAAACGGTCTCCGAGGGCCCGTTCGTGGACATCACCGGAACCTACGACATCGTCAGGGAACAGCCGGTGATCAGGATCGAAAGGATGCAGTCGTGCAGGGAGCCGGTGTTCCATCTCCTGCTTCCCGGAGGCAACGAACACTTCCTGCTCATGGGGCTTCCCCGCGAGCCCATGATACTGAAAACGGTAAGACAGGCCGTGCCCAGAGTAAAGAACGTCCGCCTCACGGAAGGCGGATGCTGCTGGCTCAACGGAGTGGTGTCGATAGCGAAGAACAAAGAGGGCGACGGCGTCAATGCCGTTATGGCGGCGTTCACCGGCCACCCGTCGATGAAGCAGGTCGTCGTGGTGGACGACGACATCGACATCTTCAACGACCGGGAGGTGGAATGGGCGGTGGCCACGAGGATGCAGGGCGATCGTATCCTTAAGATACCCGGCGCGGCCGGATCGTCCCTGGACCCGAGCATAGATGTCACAACGTACAAGGTCGGTTACGACGCGACCATACCTTTGGATAAGGACAGGAAGCTCTTTGAGAAAGCAAAGATAAAGACGACGGCCCGCCGGAAATAAAGGGTCAGGCCCACCAGTCCTTCTTCCTGTCGATCGTGTCCTTCCTGTCCGGACCGATGCTGATCATATCCGCAGGGACATTCAGGTTATTCTCGATGAATTGAACGTACGTCCGCATCTCTTTCGGGAGGGCGTCATATCCGCCTTTCACGACGCTCTCGGTGTCGTCCCAACCCTTCCATCCCTTCATCGTTATGTATATAGGTTCAGCCCTTTGCAGTCTCGATATCGACGCCGGGAAGTATCTTGTTTCCTTGCCGTCGATCCTGTACGCCATGCAGATCGGGAGTTCCTCATAATCGTTCAGGACGTCAAGCTTGGTTATCGCAAGGGAAGTGAATCCGCACAGCCTAGACGCGTGTCCGGCGACCACCAGGTCCAGCCATCCGCATCTCCTTCCCCTTCCGGTGGTCACTCCGAACTCCCCTCCTTTCTTCTGCAGCGCGTCCGCCGCCTCTCCCGACAATTCTGTTACGAGCGGACCTTCTCCCACCCTCGTGGTGTACGCTTTCAGGCATCCGACCACCTTCCCGATGCGGTTCGGCGCCACGCCCGCTCCGGTGCATATGCCGCCGCCGCAGGTTGACGACGACGTCACGTAAGGGTACGTGCCGTGGTCGATGTCGAGCATCGCGCCCTGTGCGCCTTCGAAAAGCACTTTCTTCCCGGAGTCCAGAGCCTCGTTGATTAGAACGGACGTATCGCAGATATATCCGCCTATCTTGTCCCTCCATCCTTTCATTTTTTCGTATAGCGTGCCGCAGTCGCAGCCGCAGGGTTCGGACTCCAGCATTGACATGAGGTCCTTCTTGTAAGGGAGTATGAAATCTGTTTTTTCTTTCAGCGGGGCGTCCTCCAGGAGGTCCCCGGCGCGGATGCCTATCCTTGCGATCTTGTCCTGGTAGGCGGGGCCGATGCCTTTTTTGGTGGTGCCTACCACCTTGTTCCCCCTGTATTTCTCTTCGGCGCCGTCCAGCTTCTTATGGTAATTGAAGATCAGGTGGGCACGGTCGGATATCCTGAGGCCTTCGAGCGTGCCTCCGGCCTTCACCACCTGGTCCATCTCTTCGATGAGTTCGTCCATGTTCACGACGGTCCCGTTGCCTATGACGGCAAGGTTGCCTTTTCTCACCACCCCAGAGGGAAGGCCGTGAAGCTTGAACACCTTGTCCCCGACCTTTATCGTGTGCCCGGCGTTGTTCCCGCCCTGGAAGCGCACGATAAGATCGGCGGTCTCGTCGATGTAGTCTGTTATCTTTCCCTTACCCTCATCGCCCCACTGGGCCCCAATGATCGCAAGACTCGGCAAAATCGCACCTGATACTCTCCAGCCCTTTTTGCCCTATAAAGATTGTTATCGCCGCGGATTCACCTTTCGAGCGTCCGCTTCAAGTCTGGGAAGAAAGGGAAGATGTATTCTCCAACCCAAGGGAACTCCTTTGGGTCTTTTAGAATCTTCGAGATCATTCTTTCTTTTTGCCGGAGGATCTCTTTTTCTTCAGGGCGGATGAAGGAACTGGGTCGAATTTAGACCTGTAGCTGAAATCGGACCCCTCTCCTACCTTAGATACCTTCCTCTGGAACTCTTTTGACAGAATGTAGGATTCCATTTTACCACCTGCTGGTACAATTTCTTGCTCTTATTTAAGCCATCTGAAAATTCGAGTTTCCCTCAGGCTGTCGCCGCAGCGGCTCAGATGTACTCGATCGGCACGGCCGACAGATCCTTACTCAGACTGACGAGTTTATCGTAAAGGCATATGATCGTGCCTCTGCCCCGTGTTTTCGTCTTATCCAGGTCGAGGACGCTGAACGCGCTCGCCATGGCGGCGTCGGGATTGGCGCTCATCTTTATCTCGACGGGATAAAGCGTACCGCTCTCGTGTATCACAAGGTCTATCTCGCTCTCGTAGCTTTCCTCTGCGCCGTTCCTGCGCACCCTCTTTTTATCCCGGCCTCTGTAATAGAAGACGCTGAAACGGTGATCCAGTCCGGCGTTAGAAAACGATTTCAGTATCTCGCTCACGACGAACGTTTCGAAGATGCAGCCGTTCATCGCGCTCACCCGGAGCGTCTCGGGCGTGAGCCAGCGGGTCAGGTAGCACGCAAGTCCGGTGTCGCGGAAGTATATCTTGGGAGTTTTCACGGCGCGTGTCAGAGCGGAGGAGCTGTAAGGCTGCAGCAGGAAGACGAGACCCGACGCCTGCAGCACCGATACCCACTCTTTGATAGTCGGCGCCGTCTTCCCGACCTCGTCGGCCACGGCAGAACAGTTCAGCAGCTGGCCGGTCCTTGCGGCGATGGCGGTCATGAAGGTAACGAATGCCATCTTGTCTTTTACGTTGATGATCCGGCTCACATCGCGTTCCAGGTATGTCTGGACATAGCTGGACCAATAGGAGGACCATTCTATCTCGGGGTTCTGCAGTTCCGGATTGGATCCGCGGTGGATGCGCCTCCATATGTCATCATATTTGACAAGCGACCTTTTTCTTTCGGCAAAATAATCTTCCGTCGGGACGAAAGGTCTGTTGAGATCAACGGCTTTGATCTCGCGCATCGAAAGTCCCTGAAGCTCATGCACCGCAATTCTTCCAGAAAGGCTTTCGGTGACGTTCTCCATCAGGTCGTACTGCTGGCTTCCCGTCAGAAAATAACGCCCGTACTCTTTACCGCCGTCGCATACCATTTTTATTCCCGGGAAAAGCTCCGGCGCATATTGTACTTCATCCAATATCAGCGGCGGCGGGTTGTCCCGCAGGAACAAGGCGGGGTCGGACAACGCGCTCCTGAGCTGTATCTTATCGTCGAACGTTATTACGGGGATGTTTTTGAAGGTCTCCCCCAGGGTTGTGCTTTTACCCACCTGACGCGGCCCTGTCACAAGGACAGATTTGAACGTCCGTCCGCTTTTCTGCAATACCGGTTCGATAGCTCTTCTAATGTAATCCATGCGGGATGCCTCTTTGCGACATATTGCAAGTTCAAGTATAGATTAGCCGTATATAATACATGGCACAGCGGTAAGCGTCATCTCATCCGCGAACTCGTTTCGCGGTAGATCGATATCACTTCTTCCGCGCCGAGAACGGTCTTGAAGGACGTGGGGCTCATGTGGGTCGGAGCGGATCTTCCCGTTTCGTTCAAAGCCTCAAGGAGGACGTCCATCTTCGGCGGGGACATCTTTGTGAACGAGGACAGCTCGCTCATGTCGTACAGGAATACGACATCGTCCAACTCGTTCCTCCACAGTTCCAGCATCTTCACGCACCGCTTTTCTTCCTCAAGACCAAGAGTGCTCATTCCCGCTAGGAGTTCCTTGTCATGAAGCGGGCCGAGCCAGAACGGCCCCTTGTCGTGCTCTTTGTCAGGACGTCCGGAGACGGACCTCTCAAGCGTCTTCGGGTCATAACGCATGAACCCGATCTGTTCGAGGGATCGGTCCGTAGCCTTCGCGCCTTCTTCGACCTTGACGTAAATTCTGAAATAGTGATCGGCGTAGAACGAAAGGAGCGGCCTCATCCCCCTGTCGAATTTAGCGAGTTCTTTTGCGACAGAACATAAAAGGATACGGAGTCCCCCTTCGTGGCACATGTACCCCCGTATCGGCTCGGACTGATACCTCCTCCTGCATTTCCCCGCCTGGGCCCCCGCCAGCGGCGCAGTGTCCGTCGCCGTTATCGCGACGATCCCCTTCTTCCTGCACCCCCTTATTGCCGATTGGATGAAAGGCATGGGGGTCCCGAAAGGATCAATGTCCACATAATCAAAGGACGACTCGGAGAACAGAACATGAAGGTCACGGTTGGACGGGGCGCAGTTGGAAAGCGAGTTGAGCGAGATGTTGTGTTCTATGAACGGGACGGCCTTCGGATCGGCGTCGTTGGCTGTGACGACGGTGTCCGGGACCTCGTTGGCGATCCTGACGGCGCG
>JAITCQ010000034.1 GCA_031283015.1 Candidatus Methanoplasma sp. | reverse complement strand
TCGATAAGATAACCGGCGGGCTGAAAATGCTCTGACGCCATAACGCATTTTATATCTGCATGCGGATATTGTCTCTTGGAAGGGAACATGTTCAGGAGAAGAAGTCTGCCGTTTTTGATTGGTCTTTTCGCATTGGTAGGGGTGCTTGCCGTTACGTCTTTCAGCGACGGTCCCGCAGACGCAGCCCCCCTGGCGAACGGGTTCGATCTGGCTGTGGCGCTCGATAATGCGGAGAGCGGCGACACCGTGACCCTGTACGAGGATTCGGTGCTTTCAAGGGATGCGGGAATAAAGTCGGGTGTGACCCTGGACGACGGCGGCTTTTCGCTGAGGATCCCCGCTTACGTGACATTGAGCATCGAAGGGGTGTTCTTTTCCTCAGGGAATCTCACGATAGATTCGTTGGGGTCGGCGGCCGTAGCCTCCGGCGGCCTGATGCGGATAGAAAACAACGGGAACACGGCCGAGGTCGCTGGTTCTCTTGAAGTATATCAGGGAGGGACTGCCAGCGTAGGTCAGGGATCGGGCGGGAGCACCATTGAATGTTTCGGCACCGGAAAGCTGCTGGTCGAAGGTACGATGACCGTAGGCAGCAATATACTGAACTCCGCCGTCATCGTCAGGAACGCGACCGTCACCGGAGAACTCCGGGTATCCGAAGGAAGCAGCTTCAGGATCCACGACTCCCTCGCGATCGGGAACCCCCCGGCCCTTACCTCCGAGACGGTGAACCCCGCCGTTGTATCTGGAAAGCTGACGCTTGAAGGAACAGCGTACGTGATCGTATACGGGCAGCCGCCCGCGGGGCAGCCCGGGTTCACTACTTCCAACATAAATCCATCGGTCAGCACACAGTTCATGGCCCTGGGGAAAGCATACGCAACGGAATACAAAGCCAGCACGGGCAGCCGCACCCTGGTGCTCCCGTCGACATCCAGCCTCAAGGACTACCGTCTTGTGAATTGGATGGACTCAGCAGGCAACGTGATCGCCGCCGATTCTTCGGTACAGATCGGAGCCGACGGGCACAAGATCGTTTACGGGGAATTAGTCAAAAAGGAGTACAGGATCGTCTTCTCCGAGGATAAGAGCATAAGATGGTCGGTGGGTCCCACCGTCATCGGAAGCCACGGAGAGACAAAGGGCGTATACGGCGCCCAATACACGATCAGCATCAGATCGGCACAGGGATACACCGAACTGCCGGCCATATTCATGGACGGTGCCCCGTTCGCACCGGGAACTTCCTTCACTGTTACCGGAGACACCATTTTCACCACCTCAAACAACTATCCCGTGCCGGACGAGGGTCTGGTGCCCATACTGGTCATAATACTGGCGATAATGCTAGTGATACTCGGAATATCCTATACGATGCTGAGGATGAAAGAGAAGAAAAAGGCCGATTGAATCAGAGCATATGGAATTCTTTCATTGACCTTACCGAGAAGCTCTGTTCTTTGGCGACGCGTATCGCCCCCACCGCCGCGTCGGCGCCCTGCACCGTCGTCAGGAAAGGTATCTCGAGCTCGACCGCAAGCCTTCTCATCTTGTGCCCGTCCCTCACCGGCCCCGATTTCTGAGACGGGGTGTTGATGATCAGGTTGATCTTGCCCTCTCTCATGAGGCCGATGGCGTTGGGCTTCATGTTGTCGTCTATCTTGAAGACGGTCGTGGTCTCAACGCCGTTCTCCCTGAGGTATGTGGACGTGCCCTTCGTCGCGTATATGCGGAAACCGAGTCCAAGGAGTTCTTTCGCCGTCGGCAGCACCCTTGCCTTATCGGAATTGTTGACCGTTATATACACCCCGCCTTCCGTGGGCAGCTTGTTCCCCGCGGCGGTCAGGGCCTTGTAGTAGGCGATGTCGAGGTCCCCGTCTATCCCCATGACCTCCCCGGTGCTCTTCATCTCCGGAGTGAGAATGGAATCCACGCCCGGAAGTTTCAGGAACGGGAACACGGAGGCTTTGATGGCGTAATGTTCTATCGCCTTGTACCCGGACAGCCCGAAGTCCTTCAGGGTCTTGCCGAGCATGATCCTGGTGCCGATCTTTGCCAAAGGGATGCCGGTCGCCTTTGAAATGAACGGGACGGTGCGGGATGCCCTGGGGTTCGCTTCGATCATGTATATCTCGTTTTCCTTGACCGCAAGCTGGAGGTTCATCAGCCCTTTGATCTCGAGCGCGAGGGCCACTTTATTAGTGATATCCACAATACCGTCGACGATCTCCTCGGAAAGCGTGAACGGGGGCAGCACCATCGTCGCGTCCCCGGAGTGGCAGCCGGCGTATTCGACGTGTTCCATTATCCCACCGATGTAGACGTCCTTTCCGTCCGATACGACGTCCACGTCTATCTCTATCGCTTCGGTAAGATACTTATCGACAAGTATCGGGTGGTTCCTGGACACTTTCACGGCGGTATCTACGTACGTCTTCAATTCCTCCGTGGAATAAACGATCTCCATCGCCCTTCCGCCAAGGACGTACGACGGCCTCACCAGCACTGGATAACCGATGGACTCCGCTATCCCCTTCGCCTCTTCGAAGGAATAACCAGTGCCAGACCTCGGCTGTTTTATCCCGAGGTCGTCCATCAGCTTCGAGAATCTTCTTCTGTCCTCAGCAACGTCCATTTTGTCCGGGCTGGTCCCGAGCACCTTTGTCTTCATGCCCACCAGCGCTCTCTCAAGGTCCACCGCAAGGTTCACGCTGGTCTGCCCCCCGTATTGGACGATGACGCCGTCTATCTCCTCCGCCTCGATGACGTTCAGGACGTCCTCCAGAGTTATCGGATCGAAGTACAGGCGGTCGGATATGTCGTAGTCGGTGGAGACCGTCTCCGGATTGTTGTTGATGATGACGGCGCTGACCCCTTCCTCCTGGAGGGCCATCACTCCGTGGACGCAGCAGTAGTCGAACTCGATCCCCTGTCCTATCCTTATCGGTCCGCCGCCTATGATCAGGACCTTCTTTTTCTTGTGCTCCTTCTTCACTTCGGTGGACTTCCCGTACGTGGAATAGAAATAAGGCGTGCCGGCGGCGAACTCCGCCGCGCAGGTGTCCACCATATTATAGATGGGGATCACGTCGTTCGATATCCTCTCTTTCCTTATCTCGGGTTCCGGCCTGTTCGTGAGTTCCGCGATCTTCTCGTCGGAGAATCCCATGTATTTCGCTTCTCTGAGGAGGTCCGCGGTCAATGGTCCGTCTTTGATCCTCTTCTCCATCGCGACGATGTTCTTGAGCTTGTTCACGAAGAAGACATCCCATTGGGCGAGGTCCGCCACTCTTTCCGGCTCCCATCCTCTTCTGAGCGCCTCTCCTATCGCAAAGATGCGTTTGTCGGTGGCGCGCGTAAGTTCTTCGGTTATCTCTTTATCGGTCATATCGACGCCGTCGAGGCCTTTGACGCCGATCTCCAGGGATCTGAGTCCTTTCAGGACGGCCTCCTCGAACGTGCGGCCTATGGACATGATCTCCCCGGTGCTCTTCATCTGTGTCCCCAGGTGTCTGTCCACCGTGCGGAACTTGTCGAACGGCCAGCGGGGTATCTTCACGACGATGTAGTCGATCGCCGGTTCAAAGGCGGCATACGTCGTGCCGGTTATCCTATTGGGTATCTCGTCCAGCGTGTACCCCACGGCGACCTTCGTCGCCACTCTTGCGATCGGATATCCCGTCGCTTTCGACGCGAGGGCGGACGACCTTGAGACGCGGGGGTTGACCTCGATCAGCCTGTAATCCCCGTTCGCGGGGTTGAAAGCGAATTGCACGTTGCACCCGCCCTCAATGTTCAGCGCCTTTATGACCTTCAGCGATGCCGTTCTGAGTCTCTGGTGGTCCCTTTCCGACAGTGTCAGGCAAGGGGCGCAGACTATGCTCTCCCCGGTGTGTATGCCCATCGCGTCAAGGTTCTCCATGTTGCACACGATGATGCAGTTGTCGTTGGAGTCCCTCATGACCTCGTATTCATACTCCTTCCATCCAAGGACGCTTTCCTCTATCAGCACCTGGTGTATGCGGGAGTACGCCAGGCCTCTGGCACATATCTCCGCCAGCTCCTGCTCGTTGTACGCTATACCGCCGCCGGTGCCTCCCAAAGTGTACGCCGGACGGATCAGAACTGGGTATCTCCCGATTATCTTCACCGCTTCGAGGGCCTCGGGGATCGACGTGACGCTTCTGCTCAGCGGTACCGGCTCCCCTATCCGCTCCATGGTCTCTTTGAACAGCTCGCGGTCCTCGGACATCGCGATGGCCTCGGGTTGGGTCCCTATGAGCGAGACCCCGAGCCTTTCCAGCTCTCCGCTCTCCGCAAGCTCGGAACAGATGTTCAGGGCGGTCTGCCCCCCCATTCCGGAAAGTATGCCGTCCACGCCCTCTTTCTCGATGATCTTCGCCACAAGGGAGGCCTGGAGTGGCTCTATGTACACGCTGTCTGCTGTTTCGGGATCGGTCTGTATCGTCGCAGGGTTGGAGTTCACCAGAACCGTGGTGTATCCCTCCTCTTTCAGCGAGCGGCAGGCCTGGGTCCCGGAGAAGTCAAATTCCGCGGCCTGCCCTATGATGATGGGACCCGAACCGATGACCATGAGTTTTTTGTAATCCCGTCTCACCGGCGCACCTCCTTTACCGTCTTTGCGAATCTGTCGAACAGGAAAGAGGTGTCCCACGGCCCGGGGGACGCCTCGGGGTGGTACTGCGACGTGAATACCGGAAGGTCCCTGTGTCTGAGGCCTTCCACGGTGCCGTCGTTGACGTTGATCTGATCCACTATCAGATCCTTCCCTTCCAGGCTGTTCTCGTCCACGGCAAAGCCGTGGTTCTGCGATGTTATGAACACCTTCCCGTCATATTTCACCGGCTGGTTGATCCCGCGGTGACCGAACTTCATTTTGTAAGTTGT
>JAITCQ010000024.1 GCA_031283015.1 Candidatus Methanoplasma sp. | reverse complement strand
CCCTTATTCCGGAGGGGACCTCCACGCCCGCATACTTGAGACCTCTGACCACGTCGTCCAGGGTCACGTTCATCGGCGGCATGTCCAGCTCGGTCTTGTCTATCCTCTCTTGGATCGAGGCCATCACGCCCAATGGCTCGTGGCCGAATCTCTCTACCAGGTCGAACAGGATAAGGCTGTTCGGGGGGTCTATGAATATCTTCATCGGATCGCCTCACATATCTTCTTGAACTCTTCCACGGGAAGACTCTTTTTCTCCACGTGGGTTTCGTACGTCTCCCCTTTCCCGCAGCAACGGAGACCGTACCCTATTCTCGGCAGTATCTCCCACTCCGCTTCCAGCTGGGCGAATCCCGGCCTTGTGCCGTGCTGCGCGCGGCACCTCCTCGGATCCCCGGTGGGGTACGCCCTTACCTTCGAGTAGATGTCATAGGGATGCTTTTCCCTCAGGTCCGCCAGCACTTCCCTGACCAGCGCCCGGGGCCCTTCGGCCAGCGTTCCGTAGCAGGTCTCTTTCGCCGTCACTCCCTTTCCCATCGCATGTACCTCTCTGACCAGCTGGTCGGGGGTGATCATCGAATCGGGGGATATCATGAATATCCTTGTCTCCCTCTCCTCGCTCATCGTCTGTCCTCCATGACGTAGATCGTCTCTTCTTCATCCGTCTCGCTCAGCTTGCCGAGGTCGTCGACGAATCTGCCCACCAGGTTCGTTCCGTAGGGCTCCTCTCCCGTGGGGCCGTACTCTTTGCTGTCCTCAAGCCTTATCCCTATAAGGCCGTGGTGAGGTCTCGACTGGTTCGTTATCCCGATGTCTCCTTTTTTACATTTTTTGAAAGGGTCCTGAGGATAGATGCTCTTCGATCTTTCCTCGTCCCCGTAGAAAGTTATCATGGGCATCCCCGGGAACGAGAACTGTGTCTTCAGGGAGCCGACGGACTTGTGCCAGAGACCGGTTATCTTTCTGAAATAATGGACGTCGGCGGGATGTGATCCGTCAAGCTGTATCTTGAAGACCTTTTCTTTCGGGACCCCCACGGTCTCCACCGTACCGCTTGATACGGCGAGGAGCGTCATGTCCGGGATCTGGTCCACTATCACCGCGTCGTCCGACGTCAGTCCCGACCTCTTCTGTTTCAGCCCGAGTCCCGACAGGAACCTCTCCCCTTCCGATTGGGTCATGCCCACAGACATTATCCTCGCGGGTTCGGTCTCTATCGTGATCGTGTCCCCCGCGGCGGCCCGGGAGACGATCCCGTACCCTCTCTCGACCGTCCCGGCGCTGTTGTGGACCGGGCTCGCCTGTCTCCTTTCCCTGTATATCAGCACACAGCCCGTACCGTGTCCGGTGTTCCTTACGACGACGCTCCCCCTCTCTCTTGTCAGGTGGACCTCGTCCGGTATTTTTACGTCAAGGTCGTCGCTGCATCCTATCATCGTTCCGGCGGAATCCGTTATGCGGATGCGGCCCTCGGAACCCACGGTCAGTATCTGTTCCGCGGACGCGGGGGACCCCGCGTCAAGTTTTATGAGAACGTTGGTATCGACGGAATAACCCTCTTCGAGTTCGTACCCTAGGTCTTTGGTGACGACGATGTTCTCGCTGCTTTCCTCGGAGACCAGGGGTCTGATCTCCAGAAGCCCGTCCCCCTCCGTCACGGCCCCCAGGACGTGCCTTCCGAGAGTTATCCGCCCTATGCCGCCGATGCCGGCGCCGTACGACCTTGCGTGGTCCTTTTTTGCTATCATGATGTATGTGGAGTGATTGTCGGACCCGCCCAGGGTGAAGAAGCAATCGTATTTCCTGTATTGCTTCACGGTCCTGTCAGTGGGTATGTCCGTCCTGAACGAGCCGAACGCCGTTATGTCTCTGGTGGACCATCTGACGGTCGAACCCTTTATCATAGGCAGGACGGATTTCCAGAGCCTTGCGCCGTCCGTATCGTCCAAATGGAGGGTCATCGTCCCCTTTGAAGTGACAAGTTCGTAGTCCTCCGTCTCCCGGACCAGCCTCTCCGTGGACAGATGGATCGATATAAGCGAACCGGGGACGTACGTCTCGCCTTTTACGGCGTCCTTGAGCGCAGCTCCGTTCTCCAGTTCCTTCTCCTTTCCGTTCACGGTCACTTTCATTTCAACCGCCCCCGCGCGGCGGCAGGGTCCTCTGCACTTTGGAAACGATCTCGTCCAGCTTGTCCTGGGGCGTGGTCACGCCTCTGATGACGCCGGTGACTATCTCCCGTATCTCCCCTCTAGTCTTTATCTCGCCGTCCGGGGGCATGACCCTCTTCGTCTTTATGCCGACCGACGCAAAATCCTCATAATCCACAGGCGCCTGGGCGACCACTACGGCGGGGATGTCGACGTTTCGGAGTATCAGCCTTGCTTTGTATATTATGTGCTGCCTCACGTTGCCGAGGTGTATAACCGCGACCTTGTACTGCTGTATCCTTTCCGTTTCTATGGGGTCGAGGCCGAAGTAGGACGTTGTGGTCATATCTGGCGCGTCCGCCGGGACGCCGGACCCCGCGTTCACCACGAGGACGCTGGTGTCTATGCCTTCCTCTCTCATGGCGTAGGTTATCTCGCAGACCGGCTTCGTGATGTGCCTTCTCCCAGGTCCCATTGCGACCACCACCACATCCATCCCGCTCTCGGAGATCGTGGCCCTCTGCGCGAGTCCGCCGCCGACCCCGAGGCCCATGGACTCCCTGCATTCGACGAAACTGAGGTGTCTGCCGATCTGATTTTTCATTGGACCATCTCACTGCTCATTTTCGAATTCTGATATTATCTTATCCGGCGGTCCTATGTCGGCCACCTTGCCGTTCTTCATGAAGGCGGTGCGGTCGCAGCAGTTCAGGATGAAGTCCATGTCGTGGCTCACCACTATGAACGTCTCGTCCAGGTCGTCCCTCGCTTTGAGCACCGACTTGGCGATTATGACCTTGGTTATCGGGTCCATCGTGCCCGTAGGCTCGTCGAGGATGATTATCTTCGGCTCTTTTATGAGGACCTGCGCGAAAGCTATCCTTTGGCATTCCCCCACGCTTAAAGAATCCGGATAGGAATACAATACCTTCTCGACGTCCTTTTTCGGGAATCCCACGTTGAGGAGCACACGTATCGCCTTCATCTTTGCGAGTTCCGCGGGCATCTTCATGCCGATCGAGGTGGAAAGGTTCTGAAGCACGGTGTCGAAAGGATACAGCGAATATTCCTGATGCAGGAATCCTATGTAGGGCGTCGCCCTCCCTTTGCCGGCGTACCCCGTTTCCGACATGTCCACCCAGTCTTCGCCGATCCTTATCTTCACTTTTCCGGATGTGGCCGGCGTCATTCCGGCGATCATCCTTGAGGTCGTGGTCTTTCCCGCGCCCGATAGGCCGACCAGCGCGAATATCTCTCTTTCTTTTATTTCGAAGGATACCCCGTCCACTGCCTTCACCACCCCTCTTGAGACCGAGAAGTAATGTTTCTGAGCGTTCTCCAGAATTATCAGGGGATCTCCCGCCTCCTTGCCCTTCCCTTTTTCGAAGCGGTATTCCTCCATGAATTTGTCGGTCACCTCTTTCGGGTCCCCGTCCATGACGACATTCCCCGCGTCCAGCCATATGGCATGGTCGGACATCTCCACCACGGCCTCCGGCCAGTGTGACGCAAGGACCATGCAGATATTGTGTTCTCTCACATATTTTATTAGTCTTTCGTGGATAAGTGCGGAGGTGTGCGGGTCCAGCGTTCCGGTCGGCTCGTCCGCCAGGAAGAACAGGGGTTCCTTCGCCAGCTGCCTGGCCATGACGATCCTCTGCTTCTCCCCTCCGGACAGGTCCCTGGCGATATGCGTCGCGCGGTGCGACATGTTGACGAATTCCAGAAGATCGACGGCCTTGTCCACGCGTTTCGGATCTTCCGGATCGATGGCCTCCAGGACGTTCTCCACTACAGATTTGTCTCCGAAAAGCGCGAACGTCCTTTGTATCATGATGGCGATGTGCCCTTTGAGCTCCTGTCTGACCGGATCATACTCCTTCAACCCCCAATAGTCTATTTTTTCGGTCACCGACGCTGCGCCGCATTTTGAACAAGGGGTCCCGGGAAAGGGCAGGTCCATATGGCCGCATCCGGGGCAATGGTTGACATGATATAGCAGCCTTCCGGAGTCGGGGCCGTACCCTTCGCTGCCGCGGATCATATGGATCAGGACGCTCTTTCCGGCAGCGCTCTTGCCTATAAGTCCCAGTATCTTCCCTGTTGATATCTTTGCGCTGACATTGCTGAGGACCGTCCTTCCGTTGAAGGTCTTGGTCACGTTCTCGATGGTCAAAAGATCGACCGAGTCTTCCATACCTACTGACAAGTAAACAATAGATATAAACTGTCGGAAAGAACGGCTTTCGGGGGTGGAAGGATATTGGGGGCGGTTCCGATGCCAGCGTCGAAACGCGCATCCGCCGCCGGAACGATTGGCCGTAACAGCGTTAACCTTTTTATGATGGATGTTGTATACATCCATATGGCGTACAGGAACGCATCCAGGCTGGGGGGACCGATACCTAAATTCGGAGATTACCATGTTTGGAAGGCGCTTTACTGCATCGTAAAGAACAGCCCGCTGGGGAGGAAGAGCCTAGCCTCATACCTGAATATAGGGGAGGGGAGCACGAGGACCATTCTGAATATGCTCCAAGAGGACGGATTGATCGCTATCAACAAGAACGGCGTCTCTCTGACGAAAAAAGGCCTTGAGATATGGAAGAACGTGAAGATGGACGTGCGGGCCATCAAGGTCCCCGAGCTGACCATCGGCAAGACGGACTGCGCCGTCAGGGTCCCGAACATGGCCAGCAGCATCAAGTACGGGTGCGAGGAGAGGGATGCCGCTATAAAGGCCGGGGCGGTTGGCGCGACCACCTTGGTCTGCTCTAACAAAGTGCTGCTGTTCCCCGGTTCGCATTATCCCGTGGATCAGAGAGTGGAGAACACCCTCAGGAATTGTTTTGACATCGGCGACGGAGACGTGATAATCATAGGCACGGCCCAGGATGCGGAAAGGGCAGAGTTCGGAGCCGTCACCGCCGGCCTGGAACTCATGGGCGGGCTGCACATAAGACGCGAGTTGGACGATGTTCTGACCTACAGAAGCACAGGGAGCGAGCTTCTTTCCCTCGCTTTTGCGATACATGACCTGGTGGGAGGACTTCCGGTCTGCGCCAAGAGCAGGGACAACCTCGGCATAAGGATAGA
>JAITCQ010000071.1 GCA_031283015.1 Candidatus Methanoplasma sp. | reverse complement strand
GCGGTGTTATGCTGCTTCGACAGGCCGTTCGTGGGCCGGGTCTCCCTTATCCGCGTAAGTCTGGTGGGGACCCCGGTGACGGCAGACAATGCCACAGATGTTCTGACCATCTGTCCGCCCCCCTCCCCTCTGGAGCTGTCGATCTCAAGCATGTTATCGCCAGCATATTGCAGGAATACGATATATACCTATGACTCCCTCGTCGTGTCTGCATTCCCCGCCGAACACGGTCGGGGAATGCGGACACGGCCTGCCGGACCCCCGCCTTTTGATCTGAAGTTCTGACAAGTAGCGTCAGAATTTCGACAAAGAAATAATACTGCCAAAATATGCATTTTTCAAAAAATAATACTGCTAAAATGTGCATTTCTGCACAGCTGGCAAAGGAGAATAAAAAATTTCAGCATTCGACAACAGTTCGGAATAACAGGTGGTGCGATTGCCGGGAATCGAACCCGGGTCAGAAGCTTGGGAAGCTCCCGTCCTAACCGCTGGACTACAATCGCTTGACCGCACATATCCGTGGGATGGTTATATCTTTTTCCCAATGAAAAACCGGAAAACAGAACATTACCCCGCTACAGTTAATATCGGGCTTTAAAGAACGCAGCGCGACATCGAAATGCAGATACATGGAGGCAAGAAAAAAATGTATTGTAATAACTGCGGAAACAGAATGGACGACCCCCAGGAGTACTGCGACAAGTGCGGGACCAGAGCGGGGCAGAGAGGGTACGGGGGCTCCCCGCCTCAGCAAATGATATCCATACGCGAAAAAAGCACAGGGATCGCGGTCCTGCTCTCATTTTTCTGGGCAGGGTTGGGACAGCTGTACGTGGGAAAGATCGGGCGCGGGCTCGCCATGATGGTCGGGTTCTTCCTGATCGTCTTCTTCGGCGTGTTCTCTACGATCACAGGGCTGCTGTCCCTTAACATTGACGGCGCCGTCGGCAGCGTGGTCCTATTCGGAGTGCTCCACGTGGTGCTGTGGGTCTGGAACATATTCGACGCGTACAATCAGGCGAACGAGTACAACGACGCCCTCAGAACAAGCGGAAGACGCCCCTGGTGATCCCGGAGACGGCAGCAAACCCCTTCCATCTTTTTTATCAGACAGTTTTTAATAATTCCTTTGTGATGGTGGCGCACCGGGCCTGTGGTCTAGGGGTTATGACGTCGCCCTTACAAGGCGGAGGTCGCCGGTTCAAATCCGGCCGGGCCCACCTAAACTTTGATGACGACCGTTAAAGAGTGTTTTTTAATATGTTGCACAGGGGTCCGATAGAGATGAAACGCGATTTGAGCTTCAAAGATCTGCGCGATATAGTTGCACCCATCGCTAAAAAGCGCGGAGTGGACAGGGTGTACTTGTTCGGTTCGAGAGCACGGGGAGATAACGGCGCGGGAAGCGACCATGACCTCTACATCATACCCGGACGTATTAGCAGTCTGATAGGATTGAGCGGTCTCATGCAGGACCTCGAAGAAGCTCTCGGGGCATATGTGGCCATAATCTCCGAAGACCCACATATAAAAGAAGATTTCTTACAAGAGGTGTTGCGCGACAGACGGCTCATTTACGAAGCGTGACGTCAAATAGACGGAATTCATAATAAAATTTTGGTTGTTTTGGAAAAAAGTTTCTCGAACCGCAGAACCTGGAGGAAGACTTTTGTTCATGCGGTTCGGAGTTATTTACTTAGTTGGAAGTATCATCCAACCATAGTGCGTATGAGATATATAAAAGGTGGCATGAACCGTTTAGAGGAGAATATCCATTCAGAAAAAGGTCTTTCGCCCGGCGATTCTCGACCTGATGGAAGGAATTCAAACGTTCCGCATCCCGGCGAGATTGATTTCAGATAAGTACGTGGTGGGCCCGGCCGGATTTGAACCGGCGACCTTCGCCGTGTGAAGGCGACGTCATAACCCCTAGACCACAGGCCCGTATCCAGGCCTATTATGCTCGAGGTATTTAACGATTGAGAAGGCCTTCGTGACGATACTCGGGGCAGACCATATATAAAATACAAGAAATGACTACTCTTATACAATGGGGAAATCATGTATTGGTTGCGGTAAAGCCATGGGAGGGCTTCTCGGCGCATACGGTGTGAAGATACTTTACGGCGAGGTTTGTCTCACATGCAATAAGAAACTGAACACGATCCAGGGCTATCAGTACCTTACGCCCAATCAGATCCGTGACGTCATCAGCGGTCGGGTCCAGAAACACGAGATCAAAGCGCCGTCCCAGTTCGTGCATCCTAGCGATGCGCCCTCGTCGAAACAGCTGTCTCCCGCGGAGGAGATCAGGAAATACAAAGAGCTGCTGGACGACGGCATAATCTCTCAGGATGAGTTCGACACGGTCAAAAGGCGCCTTTTGAGCAGCTGACCGTTTCGACCGTACCGGCCTGAAGGCCGCATTCTGCGCAAGGTTAACATAGCAATAGCATGCTTTCAGCAGTATGACGAGTCCGGAACCCCTTTCTCCGTATGACGATGAGAAGTTCGAGGCCGCTTTCCAGGCGGCCCTCCAGATGAAAAAGAAGGACTACCCCTCATACATAGGGGGAATAAAGATAGCCTCGGGAAACGAGTTCGTTGTGAGGAGTCCGATCGACGGCAGCATTTCCTTCGGAATGTTCCAGGAGCCGGAGGACGGGATAACCGACCGCGCGGTGGAGGTCGCCCTCAAAGCCCACGCCGCGTGGGAGAAGACGCCGATGCAAGACCGGATAGAGTACTTCGAGAAGCTGCTGGATATAGTAAAGGCCCAAAGATACAGGCTGGCGGCGACGGTCCTGCTGAGTTCGGGGATGACAAGGCAGGAATCTGCGGAAGAGATCGACAGGCTCATCGAGATAATATCGAGAGAATGCGCGAACGCAAAAAGCGGGATGAAGGGAAAGACCGGGGTGTGGGGCGTGATCACGTCGTACAACTCACCGCTCGCCTCCCCTGTCGGCCACGCCGCGGCGGCCATGATCGCCGGGAATACCGTAGTGGTGATGCCTTCAAGGTATTGCCCAGTGCCGGTCTACATGGTGTACGAGATGATGGAGACCATCGGTCTCCCGCCGGGCGTGATGAATCTCGTCGTCGACAGGAAGGACAGAACATACGAGCAGCTTGCGAACGACCTGAGACTGGAAGGGATCGTGATATCCGGGTCCGCGGAATATCTTGAAGAGATGATATTCCTCCAGGTGGACGACGAGTTGAAAGTTCTGAATGAGCTCAAAGGCATGAACCCCATCGTCGTTCACAGGCCGGGCGACATCAACGCCGCCGCCCGCGATATACTGACGTCGGCGTTCCGGTACAGCGGGCAGAGGCTTTTCTCAACGTCAAAGATAATCGTGACGGCGGAGGACGGCAGCAAACTTATCAACGCCCTGCTGGAAAAGGCAAAGGAACTGAAGATCGGGGATCCAGCGGACGCCGACGTTTTCAGCGGGCCGATAATATCCGAGGCCAATGCCAAGGACTTCGTCAAAAGGACGGAGAAGACAAAGGGTAACATACTGTACGGGGCAAAGAAAGTAGATGACGAGTTCACCCGGAACGGCCAGTATTTCACGCCCGCGGTCATCGCCGGCCTTGGCAATGATGACGATCTTATGTACATGGACTCCGGGCTTCCGATCCTTTGCATAAAGACGGTCCAGAGCTTCGATTCCGCATTGGACGAACTTGCGGAGACAGAATGTGGGTTATCGGCCGGAATAATGTCAAAGGACCAGAGGGCGGTGGAGAGATTCCTTTCCGAGACCGACGTGATGTTCAAATTCGTGAACGAGAGCAGCGCGTCGCTGCGCCCCGGAGTGTACGCCAGGGCGGAAGAGTTCCTCAAATGATCAGAATCCTCTGATCCTTACCCTTTTAATGTATCCCTTGGCGGTCTCGGCCATCTTCACCAGCGCCGGCTTAGGATACGGCACGATGTTCATCTTAGGGTCCAAAGTGATCCTGGGATCGAACTGCTGGATGATCATGCTCTCCGCCCCGTCCAGATCCGTAAGCATCCTTCCGAAGGATTCGTGAGTGACGATCCCGGGAACGGCGACCGTGCGTATCTCGTATGGTACACCAGATCCCTGAAGTATCGCAAGACTTCTTTTTATGAGACCGACGTCGACGTCGGTGCCTGCCGCTTTCGAATACGAAACGGGGTCCAGCGGCGCCATGATATTGATGCAGACCTTGTCCGCAAGCTTTGCGCCAATCAGATCGTCCAGGATGTCCGGGTTGCTTCCATTGGTATCGAGCTTGACCTTTACCTTCAGCTTCTTGACGTCGCCGATCAGCTTGTAAAGATCGTCATTTATCGCGGGTTCTCCTCCGGAGATCACCGCCGCCTCCAAAAAATCCTTGTTCTCCTTTATGTACCCGAGTATCGAAGACAGCTCGACGCTCTTTTCCGCATCCCCGATCAGATCGGGTCTGTTGCAGTACGGGCATCTGAAGTTGCATCCCGAAAGCAGTATCATGCAGGCGTTCTTCCCCTCCCAATCCTGAAGGGTGGTCTTCACGAACCCCGCGATCCTCATGGTATCATCCGAGGCTCGATATGTCGACGACCTCGAAGATCCCGTTCTGTTCGGAAAGATAGGCGTCAAGCGCCTTTCTGAGCTCGCCGATGGTCATCCCGCTGTTCTTCATGTCGGCCACGACCTCCAGCGACATCATCTGATACGAGATCACGACCTTGGAGAATATCGAGACTATGTTTATCTTCTCCTCCGCAAGGGGTTCCAGCGCAATATCGATGCTGCCCGGGCAGTCGGGGATGTTGATGTTGACCATGATCAATTTGGTATCGGGTCTGAAGAACACCACGGAGACCAGCCATGACGACGGGTCGACGATGAT
>JAITCQ010000055.1 GCA_031283015.1 Candidatus Methanoplasma sp. | reverse complement strand
ACAATCAATCCTTTTTCGGACATCTGTTCATCTCACGGTAACGCTGAAACTCTGTATCACCGGGTTCGCCAGGAGCTTCCTGCACATCTCCTCTCCGCACTTCTTTGCCTCTTCGGCCGACATGTCCAAGGTTATCTCGAAGACCTTGACCGCCTTTACGTCGATCACTCCCTCAAATCCGAGGGATTCGAGTGTTTTCTTGGTATTGCTTCCTTCCGGGTCCGCCACGCCCTTCTTTAGGTCTATCCTGATGTCTATGACTGCCATTGATTGATGTAACGCGCGCGCATAGTTAAATGTTCCATTACGGCGGCGTTCGCCTGTTTCGTGCGCGCATCCCGCGCCCTTTCCGTTCCGGTCAAAGGCGTCAGTCCTTTGCGCCGTCCGATGTCTTCCTTCCAAATACGAGATATCCCGTATGACCCAGCGTCTCGAACGCTGGCCTCACGCCTCCGGGATGGACCTCCAGGCCGCGCTGTATGTTCTCCAGCGCGTACACTTCGGCGAATCCCCTTTCCCGAAGGGAGGCGACGATCCTCTCGGCCTGGTTCATGTTCGGAACGTAGGAACAGACGCGCCCTCCCGGTCTGAGATTGTCGTAGAGATTATCCAGCGCCAACCAGGGGTCCGGCATGTCCATGACCAGCACGTCTGCCGTGACGCCGGTCTCGGTACATCTGGCGTCGCCTATGGTGCATTTCCAGTGCACGTCGAGTCCGGTGCGTCTGACGTTCTTCAGAGCGAGCTTGGCGTTCTCCTCCTTGAATTCCAGAGTGTGCACCGAACCGTTAGGCGCCGTTGCGGCGAGAAGAGCGGTGGTAAGGCCGCCTGAGCCGGCGCCCACTTCCAAGACGGTGGTCCCGGACACTATGCCGCAGTTGAAGATGATCGTGGCCGCATCCTTCGGACCTATGATCTGCGCCCCTCTGTCGAGTGATTCGATAAGCTCGATCGCGGCGGGCCTGAACACGTGGTATCCCTTTCCGGCGATGTTCACCGGCGACCCGTCGTCCAGGTCCCTGAACCTTGACCCGTCCACTGTTCCCAGCGACGCTATTTTCAGCATCTCGTACGAAACTCTCAACCATACCCTCTTTCCGGATCTGTCGGTGAGGTAGATCGTCTCGCCTTCCGAGAACGTCATGGTATCACATCGTGCGCGCGGCCAGCGTGGGCTGTCCGGCCGCTTTGCCGCAGATTATGCATCTGCCTGCGTACCCTTCTTCTTTCGGATAAGGGGTTCCGAGTATCTTCAGGTCGTGCGCGTCCTCGAACTTGTGACCGCACTCCTCGCATCCGCACCATCCGAACCTCAGGATCCTGCCTTCGGGGATGTTATCGAGGGTGTCGATCTCCTGCAGTTTGGACATCTGAGAGGCCTTCGCCTTTTCTAGGAGCGAAGAGGATATCATCTTAAGGATCATTTCCACCCCCAGTCCGACATTGCCAATCTCGATCGTCCCTTTCTCCCCAGTGTCCCGCCTGGCGAAGGAGACCACCCCTTTTTCGATGTCCCTCCCGCCGAGTTCCAACCTGAGCGGCACGCCTTTGATCTCCCAATCGTAGTATTTGCTTCCCGGCCTTGCGTCCCGGTCGTCAAGCTTCGCTCTTATCCCATATTCTGCCAGGTTCTCCGCCAGCATGCGGGCCGCTTCCGCCACGACCTTGCCGTTGTCTTTGGCGGGGATGGGGATTATAACCGCTTGGAAGGGCGCTATGTCCGGCGGCATTATCAGCCCTTTATCGTCCGAGTGCACTCCTATTATCGCTCCGAGCAGCCTCTCGCTCATTCCGTATGTGGTCTGGTGCGCATGCTTGTGCTCGCCGTTCTCGTCCTCGTAGGTTATCTCATACGGCACGGAGAAATTGGTGCGGTAATGGTGTATCGAGCCTATCTGCAGCGTCTTCCCGTTGGGCATGACCGTGTCTATCCCCACGGTGTAGTATGCGCCGGGGAACTTGTCCCAGTCGGTCCTGACCGAAAGGAAGTACGGCAGGCACAGGCTCTTTGCTATCTTTGACAGGATCTCGACGTCCTCTTCGATCTGCCCCTGCGCGTCCTCCTCGGACACATGGCAGGTGTGCGATTCGAAGAAATGTATCTCCCTCACCCTCATGAACGCCCTCGTCTGTTTCGTTTCGTAGCGGAAGGTGTTCACGATCTGGTAGACCTTCAGAGGAAGGTCCTGGTGTGATCTGATCCAAAGAGCGAACATCGGGTACATCGCCGTTTCGGATGTGGGCCTCAGCACCAACCTCACGTCAAGCTCGTTCAGCCCCGCGTGCGTGACCCAGTAGACTTCGGCATCGAACCCTTTTATGTGGTCCTTCTCCTTCTTGAACTCCGTCTCCGGGATCATCAAGGGGAAACATACCTCGTCGTGCATGGTCGCATCCAGCTCCCTTCTGATGGAGCGGTCGATGTTCGTCATAGCTTTCCAGCCGTACGGTGTCCAAACGTTCATTCCTTTTATCGGATATCTCTTGTCGGAAAGGTTCGCTTTCTCTACGATATCCAAATACCAATCGCTGAAGTTGTCCTCTTTCTCCATCGCCGTCACCATTTCTTCTTCAACGCATCGGATATTATGCCCGCGACGGATATATGGGATACCTGATTCTCCAGCGTGTTGCAGCACAGGACCGATTCCAAAGCGTTCCCGGTGAGCCTTTCGAGAGCGTTGTTCACAAAAAGCCCGTGCGTGCATGCGACGGAGACGCTTTTTGCGCCCGCCTCCATCAAAGCTTGCTTAGCGGCGACGATCGTCCCGCCGGTGGATATCATGTCATCGACTATCAGAATGTTCTTGCCCTTGCAGTCCATCTGCGCCGGGGATATCCTGACGTCGGATCCAGAAAGACGCACCTTGTCAAGGTAGTCATACGGTATGCCCATTCTCTCGCCTACGGCCCTGGCCCTGTCCTTGGCCCCGAGGTCGGGAGAGAGCACCAGGTCGATGTTCTTCGGCATGAAGTGGTCTGCGATGACCGGCGCCGCCTTGAGGTCCTCGTGGGGGCAGTCGAAGTAATCGAGCACGGATTCCTTGTGGATGTCCACCGTAAAGACGCGGTCGCACATCATACCCAGATGCTTTATCATCACCTTTGCGCTCTCCGGCTCTCCGGGCTTGAACACCCTGTCCTGCCTGGCATATCCGAAATACGGTATGACGAGCGTCACTCTTTCCGCCCCCATCTTCTTCACCGCGTCCTGCAGCAGGAACATTTCGATGAGGTTTGAGTCCGGATAGGTGTTCTGCACTATCACGACGTCGTCGTTCAGAGACTCGATGTCTATCCTCGTATAACATTCGCCGTCCGGGAACCTTGTGGTCGCTGCCTGTATGTATCTGCATCCGAGCGCATTTGACAGGTCTTTCGCAAGGTCTCGTGATGACGATCCACCGACAATTATCATGGTGCCTTAATTCGCATAATATTATATTAATTATGCATGGGATCTGCAGGATTGAAAGTAATCTGACGTTTGCTCAGCTGCATCCGCCTGTTCAAACAGTCAAACTTTTATCGTTAGGAATGATAGCAGAGCTATGAAAGATACCGTTTCGGAGGAGAGGATAGACAGATATCTTGAGATAACCAGGAAAGCGCTGGAGAAACTCAGAATAGCCGCTCCCGACCGATCATACGGGAAAAGGCTTGCAGACGATTTCCTTGAAATGGCAACATCCTATTACGAAGACGCGAAACATTTCCGGGAATCGGGGGATCTTGTGACCGCGTTCGCGGCGGTCAACTATGCTCACGGCTGGCTGGACTGCGGCGCCAGGATCGGGCTGTTCGACGTCGGTGGTGACGACGCTCTTTTCACGCTTTTCGAATGATCCGCGCGGGTCCGTCCGTCGACGACGTAGTGAATATCCTGCCGCGGTCCCCGATGGCGTCCCGGACCTCTTCTTCCGTCGCATCGGTGAAGATGCTGTTGCCGAGCATGCACATCGACGCCCTTATCCCGTTCTTCTCCATGGTTTTCACCGCATCGGCAACCGCAGGTCCCATTATCCCAGCCTCGGCCGAGAACCTGCCGGACAGCTCGAACAGGCGATCCTTCGTTCCTCTCTCGGAGAACTCATCCACAACGGCGTCGCCCGCGCTGCATATCCTCTTTACTCTCTCGGCATCGCCGAGGACGCCGGCCGTGCTCAGCTTCCGCCCCAGAACGACCAGGGTCATTCTCTCGAACGCTATCCCGCGGTCCGCCGTGCGGCCGAACGGCGGCATTCCCGCCCTCGTCCTTATCGGGACGTCCCCCTCATGCATCAGTCCGGCAACGTCCCCTAGCCCTCCGCCGCATACCACTTCCGCCGTGTGCGCCGCTTCGAACGCTTCCTTCCTGCTCTTCCCCGTGATCTCGGATAAACATAAAGCGGCGGCAACGGCGCCGGATGCGCTCATACCGAACCCTTGCCCTATCGGAAGGTCGCATTCGACGGTCACGTCGAAACTGCGGCCGGGGGCCATTTGTTCCAGAACGTGCCTGGTTATACTTGCGTTGGCGATTTTTCCGTCGATCCTGACCTTCGTGCTTCCCTTTATCTCGTCAAGATGCACAGTTGTGCCCGACCTCAGCCTTATCCCTGCGCCTCTGGACCCTTTCTCTAGGATGTTCTCGGAATGGACCGGGCTGAAGAAACAGGTTATGTGTGCGGGGCAGAACGCCGAGGTCATACTATTTCCGCACAGTAATTCAATATCTCGTCGGATACCGCGATCTTCGTGCCGGTTATGTTCTTTGACTTCCCGCGGGTGACCAATATTGCGGAGGACACGGACCTGCCCGCGTCGTCGATGTCGTTGGCGACCACCGCCATCAGGTCATACTCCTCCATCCTCGCTCTTGCTTTTTTCTCCAGCTCGGCCAGGCTGAGTCCCGATTCCGCCTTGAACCCGATGACGTTCCTGCACCTCTTCCTTATCAGAGGAAGGACCTTCGGCACCGGTCTAAGCTTGACGTCGAACGGCTTGTCGCTGGGTATCTTCCCTTCCTTCTTCTCCAGAGGGGTGAAGTCCGCCAGCGCGGCGGGCATTATCACGATATCGTGGTCAATGGTTTCCACCATTTCCTCAAGATCGGACACGGCGGAGAACCTCCTTATCTTAAAGAAATCCGGCAGCGGCACGGCGCAGCCTCCCATCCACAGTTCCACCTGCGCCCCCCTCTCGAAGGCGCGCTTCGCGAGCGCCATGGCCATTTGGCCCGACGACCGGTTGGTTATCATCCTCATCGAATCTATCGGCTCCTCGCTTCTTCCTCCGATCACAAGGATGCGGCGTCCTGAAAGATCGTTCATCGACAGAAGTTTCACCGCCCAAGAAACTATCTCCTCCTTGGACGCCACCCTCGCCGTGGTCCCGTCCCTGTGCGGCCATATGATGTGCACCCCCCAGTCCGAAAGGGTCTTGAGGTTCTTCGCCACGGCGGGATTGTCGAGCATGGGTTCGTGCATGGCCGGCGCCACCGCGACGGGTATCTTCCCTCCGAGGACGGTGGTGGCCATTGACGTCACTGCGGTATCGTCTATCCCCTGCGCCATCTTGGAAATTGTGTTGGCGGTGGCCGGATACACCAGGAAGAGATCCGCCGCGGAAGGGTCGCCCAGATAGGTGACGTGTTCCGTCTGCCCGGTGAGTTCGATTATCGGTTTCATTCCGGCGGCGAACTCTATCGCGTCCGGCGCCGCGAGCTTCGCCGCGGCGGGGGTCATCACGGGGATTATCTTCGCCCCGTGCCTGATCAGTTCCCTTATCACGGAAAAACACTCTGTTGCGGCTATGCTTCCTGTTATTCCGAGTACTATTGTTTTCCCTCTCAGCTTGCTGCTGTATTTACAGTATATCTCCTCTGACGGGTGCATCATGATCTCTCCTTCAATTCTGCGATTATCTTCTCTGCTATCTCTGTCTGGCTCTCTTCGGCGTCAATTATCATGAAATCGAATTCGTCGGCGAGTCTCAGGTACTCCCGCCTGGTGTTCTCCAGGAACCGGGATTCCTCGAATTTGCTGAACCCGCCTCTCTCTCCGATCCTGCTCAGGCCCCTTTTCGGGTCTATGTCCAAAAGCACGGTAAGGTCCGGCTTGACGATCACAGGTTTGTTGAGGGCTATCAGCCACTCCCGGTCAAGCGCTTCCCCGTTGAGTCCGGAGGATTGGTATGCGACGGTGGACGCAAAATATCTGTCGCATATCACGACGCAGCCCTCATCCCTCCATTTCGATATCCTTTCGGTATGGACTGCGCGGTCGGCGGTGAAAAGGAGCGCTTCCGCTTTCTGCGAAATGCCTTTCACCTTTCCCTCCCTGATGAAACTTCCGATCTCGTCGTGCGTCGGTTCCTGAGTGGTCCTTACCGCATACCCTTCGCTGGCGAGCCTCTCCTCCAATATTTTACAAAGCGTGGATTTCCCTGCCCCGTCGATACCTTCGATTACAAGGAATGCCCCTTTCAGAAACCCACTCTCCATGCCCGTATCATATTTAGCTTTAATACCGATTGCGTTGAAGGAGAGCCTTTCCAACAAAGTGCCTAAGGATTGGACATCCTTGATGTACTTTTTGCAGAGGACGGAGAGCTTCGCCCTCACCCCGTCGTCATATTCCAGACCCAGAGCGGATAATTGGCGTTCGGTCTCGCGGGCTATTGTCCCGCCTCTGCGGTCCCAGTCGGTCAGTACCACGGCCTTTCCGCCGTTGGCAGACACGTACTCGGCGGCCTTTATCGGCCCGCCCTCGGACTGTATCATGAATATCCTGCCTTTCACGCCCAGCGACATCAGGGCCTTTTTGTCTCTGGGTCCTTCTATGAGGATGACGTGGTCCGCCGAGAGCTCGATGAGTTCGTCGATCGCTTTCTCGATCTCTTCAAGCCTTTCCTCATCGTTCACATTGTTC
>JAITCQ010000054.1 GCA_031283015.1 Candidatus Methanoplasma sp. | reverse complement strand
ATCTGGACCAGAGCCGCAAGGTCGCCCATCCCCAGCAGCCGGGAGATGAACCGGTCTGCGTTGAACGATTCGAGATCGCGTATGTGCTCCCCTGTGCCGATGAATATTATCCTGGCGTTCGTTCTGGCCACTGCGGAAAGGGCCCCGCCGCCTTTCGCTGTGCCGTCCAATTTTGTCAGGATCACGCCCGTCACGCCGACGGCTTTGTTGAACGCATCCGCCTGCGGACCCGCCTGCTGCCCCACCTGCGCGTCAAGGACCAATACCCTCTCGTCGGGTTTGGACACCGCCGCGATGTCCTTCAATTCCTGTATAAGGTCTTCTTCCAGCGCGTGGCGCCCGGATGTGTCGACGATCACTATCTTCTTGTCGGAGAATTTCGCTTTGCCGTTCTTTACGATCTCCGCCGCGTTCTTGTTGCCGGGTTCCCCGTAGACCTCCACATTGATTTTCGCTCCCAGCTGCTGCAGCTGGTCCAGCGCGCCGGGCCTGTAGACATCCGCACCGATGAGTCCGACGCTGAACCCTTTTTTGGAAAGGAACAGCGCCAGTTTCCCGGTGGTGGTGGTCTTTCCCTGACCGTACAGACCCACCATCATGATGGTCTGCGGTTTGAGCGCCAATCCGCCGCCGTTGTCGAGAAGGGACACCATTTCCTTGTGGATAATGCCGATCACGTGATCCTTGGAACTCTTTCCCGCCGGGGGCTTCTCATTCAGGGCGCGATCTTGGATCCTGTTCGTGATCTCCAGCACCAATTGGACGTTGACATCCGCCTGGAGCAGCGCCCGCTGGAGTTCTTTAGATATCTCTCTGACGAGCTCCTCGTCAACGACGGAGGAACTCCCTATGTGCGCAATTACGTCCCTGAGCGATTTTCCCAATCCTTCCAGAACCATGAGATCACACCTGCTATTGCTTCAATGATATTTTAGAATATTGTAAGTGCGGGAACAGGCCAGCCAGTCAGAAGGGATGGGATGCACTCTACAGAGCTGACCTTTTTTCCCCGTAGACACTTATCAGCTAAGATTGTATATAAACGTTTTCTAGAAACATCGGAAATTCGATGTCCTTCCCGACGCTGAAGACCATATTTACCCCAGTTTTTCCGTCGGAGCGACCGCCGGGCTCCGCCGCCGGCGCCGGATGGCAACGTGAGAACGTCAGTTTGCGTTCCTGTCAGATGAGTGCGTTGGTCTTATATGTTTTTGCCTAAGGAACTTTGATCGGATGAAACGGGGAAGTGAAAGATAAAATTGGCGGTAAATAGTTTGAAAGACCTGCCGAAGCAGGGGTTTCAGAGGTATCCTGATTTTTGAAGGGCCATCAGGTTGTCTGTGCTGAGCTTCTCTCCGGCCTTGAAGCGTTCGAAGATCTCCTTCGCCTCCTTCTTGAACTCGTTGTCCACTCTCTTCTTCTTGGCGGCGGTCTTCTTTACCTTCATACCGGCGACGTCTTTGTCCATCTCGTGGACAGACTTGATCTGCTCGATGTGCTTCTTGTGCTCTTCGTCGGCCGCCTGCTTGCACTCGATGAACTTTGCCTGCGCCGCATCCGCCTCTTTTCTGAGTGCGTCGGCCTCTTCGTAAAGCTTCATCATCTTGTCGTGCGACGTCTGTGCGGCCTCCGCGTGCTCCGACACCTGGCGGTGTGCGGCCTCCGCGTGCACCTTTGCGTCCCTGAGCTGCTGGATGATCTCCTTGATCTCTCCGTTCTGCTCGTAGGATTTCTCTCTTTCGTCAATTTGTCTGGCAATTACGGATATTTGTTTGACGATCTCGTTCTCTTTTTCTTTGCCGAGCGATTTCGTCTGCTGTGTGTACTCAAGGTCCTGAAGCTGCTTCTTGAGCTGTTTGACAGGCACCTCATTCTTGTCTTCCTGCGGCTTCTCCGGTCTCAGCTGGGCGATCTGCTCTTTGAGAGCGGCAACTTTCTGGTTGCACTCGTCCCTTAAGACCTTGGTCTCCCTGACTTTCAGATTGAACGCGTCGCGTTCCTCTCTGCATTTGCCTGCCTCATCCACAAGCTCACGGACCTTGGTGTTCAGAGAATCCCTCTTCGCTTTCCACTCTTTGGTCTGATTGTTCAGCTCGTCCCTGAGGCGTCTGTGCCTCTCCGCATCGTTGTTAAGAATGCTGCGCTTCTGTTCAAGGTCGGCGAGTTCCTCCGCCGATATCTGCCTCTCTTCCTCTTGAGGCTGGGGCGCTTCCTCAGGTTGAGGCGTTACTTCTTCGGAAGGCTCTTCTTTCTTCGCCTTCTTCTTCCCCTCTTTCGCCTGAGATGCCTTGGCTGCCGCCTCCGGTTTTACGGGAACGACCGCGGGTTCCTCCGCGACTATCTGAATATTCTCTACTTCCGGCTGGGGCGCTTCTTCGGGTTGAGGCGTTACTTCCTCGGAAGGCTCTTCTTTCTTCGCCTTCTTCTTCCCCTCTTTCGCCGGAGGTGCCTCGACCGCCGTCTCCTGCTCCACAGGGGCGGCTGCGGGTTCCTCCGCGACTATCTGAATATTCTCTTCCGAGGGTGTTTCTTCCTCGGGGGATTTCTCCTTCTTCGCCTTCTTCTTGGGCGCTTCGACCGGAGATTCCTCTACCTTCACTTCCTGCTCCCCAAGAGCGTCAGCGTTCTCTGGCGCTGACATCTGCGCTTCTTGAGAATCAACCTGCTGTGTTTCCTCCACAAATTCATCCATAATTCATCACTCGACGTTCGACTTGACCATAAGCAAAAGTATGGCCCACTTTGTGGCGTTATATATGGGTGGTACTTATAAGGGTTTCTACAACACGTGGCGCTTTTTCTTTGCCCGACATCTATTTGTGGACCTGTCTTCTTCCTGGGCCTTTCCCGGTAAACCTTGCATTTAAATATAATCATACTCAATCCAACATTTGATATCAAATGGAAGATTCCATCTGTCCTCTCGATTACAGGTACGGCCGCAAAGAGATGAAAGCCATCTTTTCTGAGGAAGGCCGGATCCGATACCAAATGAAGGTCGAAGCGGCGCTCGCAAAAGCGCACGCGTCCGTAGGTACTATCAGCAAAAGCGATGCGGAAGAGATCGCAAGGGTGGCTTCATCGGACGTTGTCAAAACGGATCGCATAAAGGAGATCGAAAGGGAGATCAACCACGATCTTATGGCGATGGTCAAGGCGATGACCGAACAGTGCAGAGGGGATGCGGGGAAATTCGTGCATCTCGGCGCGACGTCCAATGACATCGTCGACACCGCCACAGCTCTTCAGATCAAAGACGCACTGGAAATCATCCACGGCGGCGCGGACGAACTCCTATACACGTTTGCGAAGGTCGCCAAAAGAGAGAGGGATACACTCGAAGTGGGAAGGACCCACGCGCAATTCGCGATTCCCATAACGTTCGGCTTCAAGATCGCCGGCTACATCGCGGAGATGCTCAGGCACAAAGAGAGACTGTTCGAGATCATGCCCCGCGCATGCGCCGGCAAAATGGCCGGCGCGGTGGGAACGGGAGCTGCCCTCGGAAAGAACTTCAGCACGATCCAGATCCTTGTCATGCAGGATCTCGGCCTCACATACGAACCGGCTGCGACACAGGTCGTCGGTCGCGACAGATACACGGAGCTGATCTGTCTTTTGGCGAACATCGCAACCTCCCTGGAAAGATACGGCACTGAAGTAAGGAACCTTCAGAGATCGGAGATCGGGGAGGCATCCGAACCCTTCGATGCGAAGAAGCAGGTTGGGAGTTCGACCATGCCGCAAAAAAGGAACCCCATAAATTCGGAGAGCGTAACGGGATTGGCCAGGATAGTGCGGGGGCTGGTCGTTCCTGCCTTCGAGAACCAGGTGCTTTGGCATGAGAGGGACCTTTCCAACTCATCTGCGGAAAGGTTCACCATACCCCATGCGTTCGTTCTCCTCGATGAGATGCTCCAGAGGATGAACAAGGTCTTCTCTGGGCTGGAAGTGCATGCGGACAGGATGCGGAAGAACATCGAGCTGTCCCAAGGCCTGATAATGGCCGAGCCGGTGATGATAAAGCTTACCGAAAAAGGCATCGGCAGGCAGGATGCGCACGAGATCGTCAGAGAGGCGTCGATGGCCGCCCTGAGGGACGGCATCAACCTGAGGGAGGCCCTTCTGGAAAGAGACGATGTCAGAAAGGCGATGACCGAAGAGGAAATAGTATCCGTCATGGATCCGGCCAACTACACCGGAGGCGCGAAGGATATCGTGGATAAGATGGTCTCCGCCGCGGAAGAAGCGCTTGAAAGGAAGGTCTGACCATGTTCTCGGAAAGAAAGAGAAGGCAAATGAAATACGGCGCCGTCATCGGCGCCGTCGTGGGCGTGGCCATATTCGCCGCGACCTATTCGATGAATAACAGTCTGGTCTATCTTTTCTTCATTCCCATAGCGGCGGCTATGGGCTGGGCGACACAATACGTCAAAGAAGAAGATGAGGACTGAAGGACGGACGTTCACCGTTTCCATCTTTTCAGAGTGGGTAGATATTCTTTCAATTCTGATATCGCTTCCTCTTCCGTCATATCGATGCCGGAGCTCTTTTTCCACTCGTCAAGGAACTGGATGTTCAATTCTATCATCTCTTCCATCGTCATCTCTTTTGTGAACGCACCGTCCGCGAAGCAGTGGACGCAGTAATCGTCGGACCTGCTCCCGTCTTTGTTGGTGCCTTTCACCTCATCATCCTCGAGCGGCATCCCGCAGCTTTGGCATATAAGCATCTCGTCCAATTTCTTTACCCCCTTATTCGGACCCATTTATGTCCATAAATAACTATTGCCATGGGGTCGATTTCCGGAACTCGTCGAACGTATTATGCGCCCAACCTGAAATCCAGCTTCCCCCGTTCTGCGCCGTTGACGATAAGAGTGATCGAATGGATCCCCGGATAATGTTTCCTTGTGCTCACGTCCGCGAAAGAATGATCTTTAACGTATGTCCTCTTTTCATTTGTTTTTAACGATATTTCGGATATTTGGAATATCTTTCTATTCCTTTTCCCGCTGAATTTCACATAGTCGACCCCATATTCCAGCCTTACCTTTGTCGGTTCCTTTGTTTGGATCGAAAATGAAAAGGTGATATCCCCTCCGATCGGAACTGATGCCGCCTTTAAAGAAAAGTCTCTCACGTCAATGGGGGCGGCGGTGCTGTACCCAAAAATGGCCAGAACGTCCCGGTCGCCTTTTTTGAGCAGCGTTCTGCACCCGTGCTTCACAATCCAGTCAGTGCGCTCGTTCTTACCGTACCACTCTTTCGCAAGCTTTGTGACCAGTTCTGGATGTGTTTTGGAAATGTCGTTCAGATTATTGGCGACGCTGTTCCGCACATACGGCGACGGGTCGGTCTTCAGCTGCTCCAATATAGGTAGGATCGGCGCGGGGTCTTTTTTGTATTTGGTCAACACCTGCCCCCACGGCAGCTGTGGCCGGCAGCCCTCGCTGGCAAGCCTTCGGACATGCTCGTTCTCATGTTTGGAGAAAGCATACATTCGCGCCATCGTGCGTTCTTCATATTTGATGATGAAAGGCCTTACCGCTAATTCAGAGGACGCATATTGGGTGTATCTCTCCAAAGCGTTTATGGAAACGTCCCAATTTATCTCATCCTGCCCGTAGACCTCAACGAAATCGGGGAAGCAGAACCTGCACGGGCCCCCATAGTTTACCACCACCTTGTCAATGATGCAGATGGCTTCTTCGTAATCCGCCGGCAGGTATCTTCCAAGATTCGTGCTGATCCGCCGGCCCCTGGCCTTTAGCTCCAGGCCGTCCCACGTCCCGTCCACCGTTGATTTTAAGAACTCGTCTGCCCGGAACGGGGCATAGACCGATCGGACGGCCGAAGCGAACTCACGGATCGAGTCGCGGTTGAACATGTCTTTGAATGGGGTCGGCGCATGTTTCTCTTCTGGGTCTGTCGTGTTGTCTGCCATCGTTATAACCCCCTCTGCGCGAACCATCTTTGGCCCTATCTGGTCGCTACCATGTGGCGTAACAGGGGGTCCGCCGGATGGACCGGCGCGTCATTTGATATGGTACGTTCTTTGCTCCTTTTACGCTTTACCATTGATATCGAAAGCTTGCCAATGGGGCGATGGTGTGGTTCCCCCTATGAAAGCTTTATATCCGATGCGGCGATGAACATGTACCCATATGGGCAGGTAGATCAGCCCGGTAGATCGCTGCCTTCGCAAGGCAGAAGTCGCGAGTTCGAATCTCGCCCTGTCCACTTGTATTATTCTTTAGAACATCGTCCGTTTTTGGTTCGCTGCTTAACGTAATATATCTAGGAGTATATTCCGGAAAGCAGTGGTGATTATAAATGCCGAATTTTGCAGATCCGTTTGTGGGTAATGTGAACAGGAAAATGACCGACCAGGAGCTTGCCAATGCGATAAGACTGGATATAGCGGGCGAATTGGAGGCTATATACCTGTACGACGCGCACGCAGAGGCAACAGACAACCTCCTTGCGAAGAAGGTCCTCAGGGACATACGCGACGAGGAAAAGGAACACATGGGGGAGCTGCTCACTCTTCTGATATATCTCGACCCGAAAGAGAAGGAACTGTTCGAACACGGAGAGGGAGAGGTCAAAGAGATGATGGAAGAACTCGAAAAGGCCTGCAAGAAATGCTGAGATCATTTCCCTTCAACCTTCTTACAATTTTTTCAACAATTTTATAGTCTCATAATACATACCCCTTCCTATGGACCCTGGAACTATCGCTATAATCCTCATGACCGTAGGGCTGATTTTGTTGATCATAGAGGCTCTGACGCCGGGTTTCTTTGCGGTCATTCCCGGAGCGGTCCTCGTTGTGATCGGTCTGCTCGGTTACTTTGTCGAAGGTTACTTCGACTCGCCGCTGTATCTGATCGCGACCGTCGTAGTCGTTACGCTGGTCGTCTCCTTCGTCACCATCAAAGGCTACCAGGTATTGGCCAGACCCGAACCTCCCACCACTACGGTGGTAGATTCCCTTATCGGAAGGGAGGGCACCGTGATATCCGACGTAAAGCCGGGGACCCTTAAGGGTAAAGTGAAGATCGATTCCGACAGCTGGAGCGCGACTTCGGAGGAACTCATCAGGGCCGGGGCCGGTGTCGTAGTATACGCGGCGGAAGGCGTCCACGTCAAGGTCAGACTGAAGTAACTCTGGGTTAATAACTCACTTTTTATACTCTCTTTCCCATAACCTATCGGTGATTATCAATGGAAGATTGGTTCTATGGACTGGTGATTGTTCTCGTGATGGCAATAATTGCCATCGTGATGAGCGGCGTAAAGATCATTCAACCGTATGAACAAGGAGTCTATATGAGACTCGGAAAGTTCATAAGGATCCTGAATCAGGGATTGAACTTCGTTACCCCTTTGATCAACGTGGTGGTCAAATTAGATCTGCGTACGCAAGTGTTGGACGTTCCGAGACAGGAGGTCATCACCAAAGATAACTCTCCCGTGAGCGTCGACGCCATTGTTTACATAAAGGTCACAGACCCCCGCAATGCGTTCTTTGAGATAGTGGATTACAGGTTCGCCACAATGAACCTTGCGCAGACCACATTGAGGTCTATCGTGGGAGAGATGGAACTAGACGAGATCCTTTCCAACAGGGAGAAGATCAACACACAACTCAGGGACATACTCGACGAGAACACCGACAAGTGGGGAGTGAAGGTCGAGAGCGTTGAGATCAGAGAGGTCGACCCCGCAAAGAAGGTCAAGGACTCAATGGAGGAGCAGACATCTGCCGAAAGGAGAAGACGCGCGGCAATACTCCAGGCGGACGGCCTCAGAAGGGCCGCCATAATGGAGGCCGAGGGTAAGAAGAGGTCAAGGATACTGGAGGCCGAAGGCCTTCAGCAGTCCATGATGCTTGAGGCCGAGGGTAAGAAGGTCGCCCTTATACTAGAAAGCCAGGGAGAGGCGCAGAGGCTGAGGATCATGTCCGTCGGCGCCGCGGCTCTGGACTCCAAGGCGCTTTCGGTGCTTTCGATGGAGACGCTGAAGACCGTCGGTCAGGGGCAGTCGTCGAAGATATTCTTCCCCATGGAGGTCACAAGACTCATGGAAGGCATATCCGAGTACGTAGGCGCGGCGTCGAATGTTCCCGATCGCCCGGTATCCACGATGAAGGACATGGAAAAGGTGTTCGGAGACGTGGACGACATACTCGGACACATTCCGAAGGAATCGGAGATCAAAGAAAGGCTTGCGAACGCCGACAAATCTATCAGAACGGAAGTTCCCGACATCTCCGAAATACCGAATCCTATTTCAAAGGGCTGAAAAGCCCCCTTACACTTTTTTCTACATATTTGTATAATAATGTACATCAACGTACAAATATTCATATATCATTTGCTCATCCGTCCTTCCAGAGGAGTATATGGACGATAACAGCAACGTTGGAATCAACAAAAAAAGATATATTGTACTGATCGCCGGCATAGCGATACAATTCTGTGCTGGAACGCTCTACATGTGGAGTATTTACAACACGCCGGTCGCAAACCTCCTGTTCGACGGAGATAAGAGCGCATCCGCATTGACCGCAACATTCATGCTTGTGGCGTTCGTGGCCGGCATCCTTATCGGCGGTCGCATTATGGATAGGATAGGGCCTAAAAAGATGGCCATCATCGGGAGCCTGATAATGTCCTCGGGCATCCTCGCTTCGTCTCTGGTGAACTCGGACTGCTCATACCTGATATACCTGACATACGGTATAATAGGCGGGTTCGGAGTGGGTACTGTCTATACGTGCACGGTATCCCCCATACAGAAATGGTTCTTCGACAGACGCGGCTTCGCCACAGGTCTGATGGTAGGGGCGTTCGGTTTCTCTCTGGTCATTTTCGGGCCGCTGGCCGACAGGGTACTCCTGCCGAGTCTCGGCGTGTCTTCCACGTTCCTGGTGTTCGGTCTCGCTTTCCTTATCGTCTGCGTCCCGGCATCACTTTTCATCGGGAACCCTCCGGACGGCTACGTCATACCGAAAGCGCCCTCCGCCAACGCCCAGAGGCAATATACGACGAAAGAGATGCTGAGGACCAGATCGTTCTATTTCATAACGCTCTCCCTCTTCTTCATCCTGTCTGCGTTCTTTGTGCTCAATCCTTTGTTCAAAGACCTCGGAACGGCCAGAGGCCTCGGCGACCTGGCGGTCGCGACAGTGATGATCGTAGGTGTGTGCAGCGCGTCCGGGAGGATAGCGATAACGTGGATATCCGACAACATCGGAAGGATGTCCGGATTGTTACTGATATTCGTGCTCACGATAGTGGGCGTCACGCTCGTGATATTCGCTGAGGATCTCTTATTCGTGGTGTGCATGGGACTGATCGCCTTTGGTTTCGGCGGTGCCGCGGGGATATATGCTACGGTAACGTCAGACAACTTCGGTACCAAGAACATGGGAAGCAACTACGGCCTCGTGATGCTGGGCTTCGGAGCGTCGGCACTGGTGGCTCAGGTGCTGTCTAAAACTCTCGTTTCGGATGGCGACTACACCATGGTCTTCGTGGCTTGTGCGATAACGTGCATAGCGTCGCTTGTGTGCATACTGATGCTGAGGATGTTCTCTGACACGAAGAACAGCACTGAAACAAAGACCTGACCAAACAGTTTTGCGGTTTTAAGGGCTTCGGCCCTTTTATTCTATAGGCGGCAAACTTCGTTTTGTTCCGATGCCAGTGAGTTGTCCGAACGCAGAAAGGGATCGCCGCCGGGGCGGTGCGGTTTATGCCGTCCCGCCTTTTACAAGGCAAGGGTCGCAGCTATTGTGATAGATCCGTCTTTCTGCGGACTCCGCGGCGTGCGTCCGATATAAAGCGGAATTCATGTCGTGTCGAACAAACGCAGCCGTCCAATAATAACGGCAAACTGATGGGAACCCCCAGACAGAATATAATAAAAAAAGTAAATTGGGAAAAGGTTTGAACGCTCCAAGAGCCGCTGCAGACTTACAGTCCGTAGTTCTTCTTGGTGTAGTTGGGAACGTCGGCGTACTTCTTGTCGCAGTACTCGAAGAACTTCGCTTCCTCAGCGGGCAGTGCCTCGAGCTCTTTGATGATCGCGTTGAGAACGTCCTTCTGCTTCGTGGTCAGCGGGAGCTCTTTGCCCTCGTATCCGGCCTTGACGACCTTTGCGGCAGTGAGTCCAGCGGCCTTCGCGCGGAGGTAGATGTTCTTTCCCTCTTTGGAGATTGCCTCTCCGACCTTGTAGGCGTTGTCGAAGGCGAGCATGTAGCCCTCGGGGCCTCTTGTGCGGTCGGTGATCATGTACAGGTCCCTCAGGGTCTTCTCGTTTCCGGTCGCGATAGCGCAGTTCATCAGGGCCACCTCGTATCCGAGGGATCCGAGCCAGCACTGAACAGACGATCCACCGAACTCAGGGTGGTACTCGACGGACTCGTTCGACCAGAGGTCGCAGATCTGGGCCATCAGGTTACCCTGCAGGTCAGCGTGTGCGCACTGGCAGTTCTTTCCTTCCTGGGCTGCGGGCCTTCCGGTGATGGACTTTATTATCGGTCCCTCGTATCCGCAGTCTTTGTCGGGTCCGGACGCGCCGCACTCCATTGCCACCATCGTCCTTGCGGCAGATATTGCTCTGGTCACGCAAGAGAAGGTCTTCTGGACATCCTGGTCCAGCATTCCGCCGGCCATGAACATCGAGGTGTTGGCTCCGGAACAGTTGGTGTCTCCGCCGACGATCGTCTTGTTCTTCTTTGCGATGTTGACGAACTCGGACCAAATGTATTCCATGTCGATGGAACCGAGGTATCCTACACCGTAGAGGAATGCGACTATGTCTCCAGAGGTGACCGCGTGGTCAGCGAGCTCTTTTCCGCCCATTGTCTCACAAGCAAGTACATCTGCACCGTTCTCGCAAGCAACCTCCGCGCATCCGAAGAGTGCCTCGGGGTACTTGTGTTTGCCCTTCGCGCCGGGGCGGAGTCCTTCCTCTGCCTCACGCTGGTCAGGCAGGGTCTGCCTTACCGCGCAGCACAGTCCGTACTCGTTGTTGAACTTCTCTGTGATCTCTTTCTGTCCCTCGACGACGGGGGTGGAGAATTTCTTGTTACCCATCTGGGAGATCCATTCTGTCTCGAGCTGCACATCCGGGAATCCGAGTGTGACCGCCCTGGTCAGAACATCTTTCGAGATGTAGTCCACGTATTCTTTCTTCAACCTTGCCGGGTCTTTCTCAGATCCGGGCCTCGGGCCGTAGTTGAGCTCGGGTATGACCCTGCCGGCTCCGACCTTTATTCCGAATCCGTAGGACACGGGGGATTTTGCGGTTCCGAAGACCATCTCGTCTGAGCTCGAGTATGCCATTTTTGTGAATCTTGTTGCTGCCATGTTTACACACCTCCAACGATGTCGTCCCAGTTCGCCCTGATCTTTCTCCAGTCGTATCCGGCTTTGACCTTGTCGGCGATGGGGGGTGTCTGCGGGGCTTTCTCGGAGTATATTCCGAGCTCGAAGGACTCAGAGAAGTCCCTGTTCACTGCGCCGCCTGCGGACATGAAGGGTATGTTGATGTTCTTTGCAACGAGTTTCTCGGCTGCCCTGGGGAATGCCGTCATCGTCGTCGTCATGAGAGCGGTTCCGGTGACCATCATCGGCTTCTCTTTCACGACTGCCGCCACTACGTCGTCAACTGCAACGTCCTTTCCCATGTCGAAGACCGAGTATCCGGACGAGGTCAGCATGACCTTTGCGATGTTCTTTCCGATGTCGTGGGGGTCTCCCTCTGCAACGTGCATCACAACGTGGCCTTTCATTGTCCTGCCGCCGGCGATCTTCTTCTCTGCGATAGCGATTCCGATCTCCATTGTCTTTGCGGCCATCATTATCTCGGGGAGATAATAGATGTGGTCTGCGTACAGTTTTGAGACTACTTCCATTCCAGCTACGAGTCCGTCGTTTATGATTGCGAGCGGCTCTTTTGTTTTCAGTGCGTCTGTGGTGGCCGGGCCGACATCCTTGAATTTCATCCAAACGACGGTCTCAGCTACTTTTTTAAGCACGGGATCCTTAGGCAGCATTTTCTCAGCGATGGCTTCCGGGGAAGCTTCGTTCTGAGCTTTAATGTCGTACCTTGTGAGGATCTTTGCGTAGTCTACTCCTTTGTGACTAACCATGTTTTTTCCTCCTTAAACGTGTTAGCCGATTAAACTCGGCTCACACCAGACAGATAATATCTGGACACTATATAACCTGTCGTGAGGATGGATGTTATATCCATTAGATATAAACAGCGGCATAAGTCTTAAATATGAGAAAACTCAAATCAGCGCTCACGGTATATATAGCCGTATAGAAAAAACCGCTGCTATACCTACCCCTATGGAGACAACTACTATATTAATGATGCACATGACGACAGTCGAGGGGATTTTGAGGTCAGGTCCTGGAATATCCCTTGCAGAAATCGACAAATCTCCCCGGGATCCGGGGATTGGACGCGAAATGTATGTGCGTATATCCCGCTACTGTGTTGTTCGACATCATCCCGTCCCTGCCGTTCTCTATCCCCTTCCCTCTACTTAACTCGAACGCATATGTTCCCTGCCCGGAAGGGACGGTCGAGGAATAATGGAACTCGTGCCCTCTAACGGTCCATCCCTTACGACATAGGACGCTGTCCGCCGTGGATGTCATCTCCACATACCCAAGCGTTCTTTTTCCGTCGTTCATTCTGGATTCGGACCCGAACACTCCGCACATCTCGTACATCCTGCCTCCCATATCGCTTACGCGCTCCGACAGGTACATCAGGCCGCCGCATTCGGCGTATATCGGCATGCCGTCGTCCGACGCCTTTTTTACCGCGGCCCTCATCGTCGAGTTCCTTTCAAGCCCGACCGAGAACAACTCGGGATACCCTCCGCCAAAGTACAGGCCGTCAACGTCCGGAAGGACTCCGTCGATGGGGGAGAAAGGGACGATCTCCGCGCCGGCCTCCTTCATTGACTCCAGGTTATGGATGTAATAGAAATTGAACGCTCGATCCCTGGCCACCCCTATCCGGACCCCGTTCTTTTCGGCCGGCCTCGGCGCGCGTCCTCTCCGGATGGGGGGCGCCGACCTTGCTATCTCTATCAGCCGATCCATGTCGACGCATCTCTCCACATGCTCCGCGATCCTTTCGTATCTTCCCCGGTCATAGTCCTCCATGGCGGGAACGAGGCCGAGATGCCTGCTCTCCAGCGTCATGCAGTCATCCCTGAACACGCCTCCGAGGCAGGGGATGCCTTTGAGCGAACTTTCGAGCATCTTCAAATGTTTCGGGCTTCCGACACGGTTGAAGATCACGCCCGCCAGATCGACGTCCTTGTCGTATTCTCTGAAACCCAGCGCCATGGCGCCAGCGCTCCTCGCGGCCGCCTTCGCGTCGATCACCAGGATGACGGGGGCCCTCAGGACCTTTGACAGGTGAGCGGTGGAACCTTCCTCGCTTATGCCGTCTATGCCGTCGTACAGCCCCATCACGCCTTCGATGACGGATATTCCCGACCTTTCCGCCCCTTTCACGAAGAGCCTTTCAGCTTCGCCGCCGAACATCCAGGTGTCAAGGTTCCTGCATTCCTTTCCGAGGACGAGGGTATGGTGCATCGGATCGAGGTAGTCCGGGCCGGTCTTGAACGACTGCGGGTCCAGACCTCTTTTCTTGAGGGCGAGCAGCAGCCCCATCGTTATCGTTGATTTTCCGGCTCCGCTGTGAGTGCCTGAGATCACCACCCTCGGGATATCGACGAGCATGATGGATATATGCTCCAACTTATATTTTAAAGCTGCATCGTTCAATGCGGTCGTCGGGATGGCTATTCCGACGGACCGAAAAATGAGTCCACCGTAAAGACTAATATATCATCCTGAACGTTTACCCCTCTGTATGTATGTTTATATTATAGGCGGGTTCCTCGGAAGCGGGAAAACAACGCTTTTGATGAAACTAGCTTCTATGTACAGAAAAAAGAAAGTGAAGGTAGCCATATTGGTGAACGAATCCGGGGAGATCGGCGTCGACGGCGCCACCCTGAAGGCCGAGGGATACGACGCGATCGAACTCCCCGACGGCTGCATATGCTGTTCCCTTTCCGGAACGCTGCAGTCTGCGCTTAAGAACATAAAAAGGGACATTGACCCCGACATCATGATAATAGAGCCTACCGGTCTCGCCCTCCCCCATAAGGTAAAGGAGCTGGTGAAGATCTCGATGATCGACCCAGACGAGATGTACATTATCGGCATAGCCGATATACAGAGGTTCGACGATCTTATTAAAAAGAAAGAGGAGTTCTTCAAAAGGCAGATGTTCGCCGCAGATTTCATCCTGATAAACAAAAGCGACATCTCCACGCCGGAGAAGATGGACGCCGCCATAAAGTGGCTTAAGGCCGAATACCCTGAAAAGCCGATGATCCCCGTGTCCACCAAGACTGGGGAGAACATGGACAAGATCTACGAGATGATGCAATGAGCGGCGGACACGATCATGGCGAGAGTTGCCACTGCAAAGAATGCGAAGACAAACATGTCGATGCGGAAAGAACGTCAATAGAGGAGGCGGGCGGAGTCGCTGTAGGCCTCACCGGCCATATACACGGATATAATGCCGATGTCACCGCACGTTTCTCCAACGCGATGCTCACCACGGGCAAATGGGTGGAGAAAGAGGCCGGCTCGCTGCTGGGGCACATAAAAGCGGCGATATATACGTCAGAGGGGAGGGGCTTCACGCTCAATCTCACCAGCGTGGATGGCGGCGTCGAACAGCACGGCACGCTCCCACCGCAGGAAATGGTGGAGTTCAGTTTCATGTCCGCCGTGCTGGACGTGGATGCCCACGGGCTGGAGCACGTCATGAAGGACGCCCTGGAGGACAGCGGCATAGATTATCATCTTGCGGACGAGCACTGCGACCATGATCA
>JAITCQ010000047.1 GCA_031283015.1 Candidatus Methanoplasma sp. | reverse complement strand
CAAAACCACACAGACTTTCTTTCTGTCGCGTTACGAGGAGGGGCGAATTGGAATTCTCCAATGCCGGTCTTGTCGCGCTTTTCTCTCGAAAACGGCCTCCCGCAAGTGACTTGACCGGTTGCGGGGTATCCACAATCGCTATGACCGGGTACATTACGGCTTCGCTGATCATTCGACTGCCCCGCATTTTATCGCACTTTTTCATTCAAAAACAGCCTCCCGGTCAGGGACGGTATCTTTACCCAATCCCCCCGCAATCGCCGCTGTATGGTAAAAAAACAACGATAATCTCGTAGGCAGACGGCAAAGAAATGACGGTCGAGGAGCGCCTCGAGAAGGCAAAGAAGCCCGGACAGGACGCGATGATACTGCACAAATACTACGGAGGCAAGATAGAGGTAACGCCCAAAGCCTGCGTAAGGTCGTTCGACGACTTTGCGATATGGTATTCGCCCGGCGTCGCGGAACCCTGCAGGGACATCCAGAAAAATCCGGAGATGGCATACGAGCACACGTGCAAATGGAACACCGTAGCGGTTGTATCGGACGGCACTCGCGTGCTGGGTCTCGGAGACATCGGACCTGAGGCCGCTATGCCGGTCATGGAAGGCAAATCCATGCTCTTCAAGTATCTTGGCGGCGTGGACAGCGTCCCGATCTGCCTTGATACCAAGAACCCGGAGAAGATCATCGAGACGGTCAGGCTGATCGCGCCCTCCTTCGGAGGGATAAACCTCGAGGACATCTCCAACCCGAAATGCTTCGACATCCTGGACGAGCTCAGGAGGGACTGTAAGATCCCCGTATGGCACGACGACCAGCAGGGAACCGCCTGCGTGACCGTCGCGGCGGCCATCAACGCGATGAAGCTCGTGGGGAAGAAATTCTCCGACGCGAACCTGGCCGTGGTCGGCGCGGGGGCGGCCTGCATCGCGATAGCGAGGCTACTGCTGGCGACGGGATTCGATCCGAAGAAGCTCTGCATGTGCGACTCCAAGGGCATACTGAATCTCAGCAGAGAGGACGTGAAAGGAGAGTTCAGGCAGAAGTGGGAGATATGCCAGAAGACCAACGGCGCTGGAAAGAACGGAGGCATAAAGGAGGCTATGGAGGGCGCGGACATACTGATCGCGGCATCCAAACCCGGCCCCGGGACCATCCCGGCGGAATACTGTAAGGGCATGGCGGACAACCCCGTAGTGTTCGCCACCGCGAACCCGATCCCCGAGATGTGGCCGTGGGAGGCCAAAGAGAACGGCGTCAAGATATTCGCCACCGGACGCTCGGACTTCCCGAACCAGGTGAACAACTCCATGGGATTCCCCGCCATATTCCGCGGTGTGCTCGACGTGAGGGCGACGACCATCACCGATGAGATGTGCATCGCCGCGGCAGAAGAGCTCGCGAAGTGCGCGGAGGAGAAAGGCATACACGAGGAGTACATCATACCCAAGATGAGCGAGATCGAGCCGTTCCCGAGGGAAGCCGTAGCGGTGGCCCTCAAAGCGCAGGAGCAGGGGGTCGCGCGCCTGAAACTCAGCAGGCAGGAACTGTTCGAGAGAGCGGACTCCATCATAAGGAGATCGAGAGCTGTCACCGACAGCATGATGAAGAACGGATACATTGCGGCACCGCCAGAACTCAAGTAAACCTTAAGGGGGGAAACCCCCTACCCTTTTTGAACTCAGATGAGAGAACTAACGTTATTGCGCCGTCCCCCGGCCGACACGGCGGCTGTGATTGGTATCAAGAACTATACGGACGGCATCGAAGCATGTCTAAAGAAAGAAGGGATCCGGTTCGACGTCACTCCCGTAGACATGAATCTCGGCGGAGGATATTTCAACCTGATAACCAACGGCTTCCTCCGACCGCTGCGGTCAGTGCTCAAGGTTCGGTCGAAGGACAGGATATTCCACGCCGCGGACGAGTTATGCGGCATATTCTTCCCGCTGATAAGAGGGAAGAAGATACTGACCGTTCACCATGTCATAAAGAAGGGAGAATATCGGGGCAGCCTATACTATATGTTCTGGAAGACGGTAACGGCGGTCGCGATAAAGAGTTCCGACAGAGTGATAGCGATATCGGACCCGACGAGGGAAGACGTGATAAGGACGTTCAAAGCGGACCCGGATAAAGTGGTCAGTGTCACAAGCAACATCAGCCGCAGGTTCCGCATCGTCGAGGACGTTGAAAAAGAGAAGACGATCGGGTGCATGGGCACGCTCATTCCCCGGAAGAACATGTCCTCCTCGATCACGGCGTTCAGGATGCTGACGGACCGCCCGGGGATGTCCGAGTACGTTCTGGAGATATGCGGCGAAGGACCCGAGAAGGAACGCCTCCTCCGCCTGGCGGAGGAATCCGGTGTCGGCGGCAGAGTGAGATTCGTCTCCGGACTGAGCGACAGCGACATCATTACCTTTTACAACCGATCGGCTCTGGTGTTCAACACGTCGCTCCGCGAGGGGATGGGGATGATAACCATAGAGGCGCAGAGATGCGGAACCCCTGTCCTGCATCTGGAGCGGGCCGAGATACCCAGGGAAGTGACCAGATTCTCCGTTCCGTGCGCCGACGAGGCCGAGATGGCGGAAAGAGCATACGGACTCCTGACCGACAGGGCGGAATACGAGAGGGTATCCCGGACATCAAAGGAATATGCCGACACCTTCGGGAACGACAGCTGCCGGCTTTACCTCGAACTGCTGAAAGGCCTGGGATGAACATACCCCGGGAACACGTGCCGGACATCAGGCCCAGAACTTTAAGAACGACCGCGGAGAGGACGGCCCGCGCCCGCCGACGCAGTCCCGAGCGATGCGGAAAACATGGTGTGCCAGCACCAGCAGGGCTATGTTCCTTGCAAATATTATCAGCAGCCCCGGGTCCTCCATGTTGCCCCCGCACAGGCTTATGTTCACGACAACGTTCAGCTGAGTAAGGAACAGAACGACGACCGAGAGGATCAGAAGCTTCTTCTTGGCGGTTTCTCCGATCGGCATCAGGAGGAGGAATAAAATGAAAGGAACGGCCCACAATACGTACTGCGCGGAGAACACCAGCCCCGCCATCATGAACAGCAGCAGGGTGAGCAGGGCGCCGCTTCCGAAAAGTATCATCTGTTTGTCGGCATCGCTCCCCTCTCTCCTGAGCTTCAGCAGAAGGCCCGCGTACACGGCATACGCCGCCAGCATGCAGACCCCCATGAGGGCGGTCATATACGACGAGACGGCATTCGGCCAGTCCCCCATAAGGTTGAACGAACCGTAACTGTACTCGACCCACGCGTCGGTGAGGCCGAGCATCTTTGCGACCGAGATGAACGACGCCGCAACGGATTCCACTTGCAGAGGGCGGCCGGAGTGGTACCCTATGAAATCTGTTATCAGGCCAGTCCCGGCGGCGTACGGTATGATGATAAGCAAAGCCATGACCGCCGCAAGGAATCCCGTTATCCTGAGGGCGTTCTTCCAATCCCTGTCCACGAAGAACGGGATGATATAAATGGGGAACAGCACGACGGGATACATCTTCGTCATCGTGGCGATTGAAAGCAGGAGCAGCGCCGATATGTACCTCTTGGTGACAAAAAGATAAAGCGAGAGCAGCGTGAGGACTATCGGGAAAATGTCATACCGGTCTGCGATGAACTCTATCATTAGGAAAGAGAAGGCGGCATATACGAGCATGATCAGGTTCTGGCTCTTACCGAAGAAAGCGGCGAGTCTCCTCACGATCCAAAGACCGACCGCAAAGAACACATAGGTCTGCGCCACGAACAGGGCCTCGTATACGAACGGGTCGTCAGTGAACAGTCTCGGGATCATGAGCAGGAGCAGCGCGAACGGAGGATATTCCATCTGAGGCGCCCTGCCCCCCATGACCTCGTCCGCATACTGGAAGTATATATCGACCACTTCCGAGGCTATGGCGGACACGGAGACCAGTATGACGAATATCACCGAGACGATCGCGGACAGCGTAAGGATTATCAGAAAAAATCTGTCGCTATCTATCTTCTCTATATCCATCACTCGTCACTCTCCGTACAGGTTATTAAACTATTGCCGTATGGTCGTGATCTCAAAATCCGGTGTGCGGAGGGGGTGCCTCCCCGCGTCAAAGAGCGGGGAAAATGGCCATAACGTAATATGTTTCAAAGAACGGTGCTTGAGGTGCACTCGATGTTCTCGATCCCGGGTATGGAACCGAGCGCGCTTTCCAACGCTCCGCCGATGCCTTCGTCAGCATCGTCGATGACGAACCCGACATTGACCTTCTTGAGACCGAACGCGATAGGCTCGATCTTCGATTCCAGGACCCTCACGCCCTTGGGAACTACGTTTGGGATCGCGTTTATCACCGAGCCGAGGTCGACATCCGTGCTCTCGGGCATGAGGTCGTATGATGCAACAATCTGTCCCATATTAACGCCTCACGGTCCGATGAAACCGCATTTCTTGCATTCGTAGGAGACGCTCTGATCCCGGCACTGGGCGCATCTCCCTATATCGGTCGCCCCGCACTTGGGACATTTGAATGTCGTGTTGCCGCGACTGATCAGTCTCTTCCCGCATGAGGAGCAGATCTTATCCTTTACCATGACCGAGCGATACTATTTCCTGTATATAAACGGAAGGGTTGGCCGCCCGCCGCCCCGGGCGCGAACGAAATGATTATCTTTGGTTCCGCCATAGTAACGAGCATGAACACACACCCCGACTGCGTCCCCTGCCTTATGAAAAGGGTGTTCTTCCAATCGAAACTGCCGAACAACGGAAGGGAACGGCAGGCGGTGGAAGCCGCGCTCAGGACGTACGCGGAGATTATATCTTTTGAAACGAACTCCGCAAAGGCCGCAACGCTGGTCCACCGGAGCGCATACGCCGCGATGGGGGTGAAGGACCCGTATCTGGAACTGAAGATACGAGCGGACGAGGTCGCGGGAGAGTACTTTGGCCATCTGTCGGATGCGGTGAGGTGTTCTTCCGACCCCTTCGCCGCCGCGGTGAAGGCGTCCGTCATCGGGAACATAATGGATTTCGGGGCTGGAATAGCGATAGACGACCCGGACGAGTTCAGGGAGATGTTCTCCGAACTTCTGGCACAGGATATCGAGTCCGACGACACCGAGGCGCTCAGAAACATTATCGAAAAGGCGCGGTCGGTGATCTACATCTTCGACAACTGCGGAGAGGCGCAGTTCGATAAACTTCTGATAAGAGCGATTCGGGGGATGGGGAAGAGACTGGTCGGCGTGGTGAGAGGGGAACCGATACTGAACGACGTCTCCGTCGATGACGCTCTGCGCATCGGGCTGGACAAAGAGGTGGACAGGCTCCTCACGACAGGTGGGTTCGCGATAGGCGTGGATATGGATATGATCGGACCGGAACTGAAAGAAGAATTCAGAAAAGCGGATGTGGTGATCGCGAAAGGTATGGCAAACTACGAATCCCTGTCGGAGGAGGACATCGGCTTGCCGATAGCATACATCATGAGAGCGAAGTGCGGGCCGGTGGCAGATTCCGTTGGGGTGAGGCCCGGGTCCAACGTAGTAAAGCTAATACAATGAGTCCTTATATCTATCATCGATAAAGAGGGCGGGGAGGGAAAAAGGTGGGCTCGGCAGTAAGACAAGCGGTGATAATGGTCGGGGGCAAGGGGACCAGGCTGATGCCGCTCACCAAGGTCAGGCCGAAACCCATCCTGCCAGTTCTGAACAAACCTTGCCTGAGATATCTGATCGAATCGATGGCCTCGGCCGGCATAGAGGAAGTGATCCTTGCGTGCGGGTATAAGTCATCGCAGCTTGCCGACGCTATCGGCGACGGTTCGGATCTTGGCATAAGGATCGATTATTCCTATGAGACCGAACCGCTCGGAACCGGCGGCGCCATGAAACAGATAGAGAACAGACTGGACGAGGTCTTCGTCGCGGCCAACGGCGACGTGTTCGCCGACATCCTGATTGCGGAGCAGATGAACGCACACAGATCGTCGGGCGCCAGCGTCACCATTTCCCTTACTCCAGTGGAGAACCCGAGTGAGTTCGGGATAGCAAGACTGGACAACGACGGCAGGATACTGGAATTCAAAGAGAAGCCGAAGCCGGAAGAGGTGTTCTCGAATTTGGTGAACGCGGGGGTCTACGTTGTGAACCGGGCCGTTATGGCCGACATACCGCCGGGCGTGTTCTTTGATTTTTCGAAGGACCTCATCCCGATCCTCATGGCCCGCGGAGAAAGGATACAGGGATTCCTGCTGAACGGGACATGGAGGGACGTGGGCCGCCCCTCGGACCTGCTGGGTGTTAATCTTACCATGGCCTCAAAGCTCTACGACGGGTTCAGTTGGGGCGGAAGGTCCGCTGAGTCCGCAGTGATAAGGAAGCCGTTCTTCCTTGCGGAAGGGTCAAGCGTCCCCGGGTCGGACATGGCGGCGGCGGTGGTACTAGAGGGCTGCTCGATAAAGGAAAGCAAGATATCGAACTCCCTTATAATGAAAGGATGTAGCATCACCTCGGCCAGGATAGAGAACAGCATCATCGGCGAAGGATGCAGGATACACCCCGGCGCGCACATAGTGAACTCCGTGATCGGCGACGGGACCGTGGTCGAGGCCGGCAAAGAGATAACGGGAGACAAGGTGTTCAAATGACCCAGTACATAAGGTCAAGGGCGCCGTTAAGGATAGGGATAGCCGGGGGAGGCACCGATGTGGATCCGTACGCTTCGGAGAAAGGAGGGTGCGTTTTCAACACCACGATAAACAAGTACGCATACTGCACCATCACGCCGAGGAAGGATAAGATGATGCACGTCCATTCGATGTACTACGGAAGGTACCAGGCGCCGCTGGACGGAGGCCCGCTCAGACTGGACGGCAATCAGGACCTGATAAAGGCGGTGGCCAACCATTTTGAGATAAAGGACGGGTTCGACATGATGATACAGTCCGATGCGCCCGCAGGGTCAGGACTCGGGGGGTCCTCCACGATGATGGTCGCCATGATATCGGCGGTATCCAACTGGCTGGGGACGGAGATGGCACCCGACGAGATCGCGCGGCTGGCATATCGTCTGGAAAGGATCGATATCGGCCTTAAAGGCGGAAAACAGGACCAGTATGCCGCGGCCTTCGGGGGGTTCAACCTGATGGACGTGGACGCAGACGGTGTAAAGGTGAATCCCGTCGCGATCAGGGACGACGTTTCGAACGAACTTCAGTGCAGGTCCGTGCTGTGCTACACCGGAACCTCAAGAGAATCGGCGGAGATAATAAGCACCCAGATAGAAGCGTTCAGGAAAGGCTCCAACGAAAGGGCGCTGGACGAGTCCAAAAGATTGGCGAAGGAGATCTGCGAGGCCGTCCGGAGGGGGGACATAGAGGGCGCGGGGACGCTGCTGGACGAATCCTGGCAGTACAAGAAACAATTCTCAGATAAGATATCGAACAGGAATCTGAACCACCTCTACGACACAGCGAAAGAGAACGGGGCCATAGGCGGGAAGGTGTCCGGGGCCGGCGGGGGAGGGTTCATGTATTATATCTGCGAGTATGATAAGAAAGCGCAGGTGGCGCAGGAACTGCAGAAGTGCGGCGCCGTGATAACCGATTTCATGTTCGAACCGCGCGGCGTAACATCCTGGAGATGCAGCAATGAATGATATGATATCCTCGGAATTGAAAAGAAGTTCATCAGTAATATCAAGAATAGACCCAGCCAAGATAAGGGAGGCCGCGAACATGATCCTCGGGTCCGTCAGGAACGGGGGACAGGTGATATTCATGGGCAACGGCGGCTCTTCCGCCGACGCGCAGCACATCGCGGCGGAATTCTCCGGCAAGTACATGTTCGACAGGCCCGCGATGGGCGGCGTGTCGTTATCTAACATCGCCCCCGTGACCGCCATCGGCAACGACTATTCCTTCGACCTTGTTTTCCAGAGGCAGATCGAGGCCATATGCAGGAAGGGCGACACGGTCGTTTGTCTCAGCACGTCCGGCAATTCCAGGAATGTGATACTGGCGGCGGAGGCGGCGAAGAGGATCGGCGCGGGCACGATATCCTTTACGGGAGAGGGAGGGGTGCTCAAGGACATGGTCGATATCGGCGTGGTGATACCCTCAAGGGAGACGCCCAGGATACAGGAGGGCTATCTGGTCGCCTGTCACACCATATGCGGGATCGTCGAAAGGGAGATGTTCGGCAGGAAGGCGGTCCTGGTCGACAGGGACGACACCATCGCCAAGGACGGACCGTACTGCGACAGTCCCGGGAAGTTCCGACTGCTCCCGGGAGTCCCGAAAGCGATATCCAAGCTCAACGAGGCAGGTTACATCGTGATAGTGGTGACCAATCAATCCGGCGTAGCAAGAGGTTTCTTCGACGAGACCGTTCTGGCGTCCGTTCACGAAAAGATGATCAAAGACATCGAGGCCGGCGGCGGTCGTATAGAGGACGTCTTCTACTGCCCCCACCACCCGGACGACGGCTGCACCTGCAGGAAACCGGAGACGGACCTTGGGATAGCGGCGATAATCAAACACAACATCAACCCGAACGCGTCCTTCATGATAGGCGATCATGAGAAGGACATGGAGTTCGGGAAAAGGCTCGGAATGAGAACATATCAGGTATCCGAGAAAAGGCCGTTCGTTGAAATAGTGGACGATATACTCGGCGGCCTCAACGGATGAACAGGGCCTTGTAGATCCTGGCAAAGAACCTTCCGACGATGCCGCACTGACGAAGGGTCAGATGCACGATCCGGGGGTTCACCTTTGACTCCCCGCCGGCCCTTTTTCCGAACTCGTACGTTATCTCCCCCGTCTTTATGTCGGGCGGCGCGTACCTCATGAGGTCGAAGAGCACTTTGAACCCTTTCATTTCGAACCTGCTTCCCTGCTCCGTCACCACTTTTGAGAATATCTCGGCGTCCCCTCCGAAGAGGCCGCTCATGATGTCCTTGGACCTTCTTTTCCCGTGGACGAAGAGGATGGACGAGGCGAGGACGTGGAACGCCCAGGACCCGGCGCTTCTTTTGAAGCCCAGCGCCTTCCGGTCCGTTCTGATACCTACGACCAGGTCGCACCCGCCGTTCAATTCCTCGTATATCCTGCCCACCGCCTCAAGGGGGTGCTGGAAATCAGAGTCCATATTGACGAAGAGGTCCGTTCCGGCAATCGTTATCCCCTCGCAGACGCTGGCCGTCAGCCCCCGGTCGTCCTTGTCCCGCACCGTGAACCGGACGTTCTCGAGACCGAGGGCGTCCACGAGCTCCTTGGAACGGTCCGTGGAATTGTCGTCCATGACCAGGATATGAAGATCGGGATACATCTCCCTGAGCGAGAGGACCATGTCTGCGATGTTCGCCTCCTCGTTGTACGTGGGTAGTATCACCGTGCAGGTCCTTCTTTCAGCCATTCGATACATTAACCGGAAACCACTATTTCATATATGCGCAGAATAATCAGCGTCCGAGTGTGATAACATGCACGTAATATCCTTGATCGTAAAGAATGAGTTCGGCGTTATGCAGAGGGTCATGGGCGAGTTCACTCGCAACAAGATCAACGTTGAGACGATCGTAGTCGGGAAATGCGAGGTCCCCAGAAGGTCAAGAATGGTACTATCTGTGATTGACAAGGATGCCGCGGAGACCGCGATGGGCAGACTTCGGAAATTGCAGGATGTTTACGATGCGGAAATGATACCTTCGGAAGGTCAGTCGGCTTACGCACTGATATCGACATCCAGCGGAAATGTGGGCCTGGTCGGGGGAGCGGCGCAGGTCGAGGAAATAATAGAGCGCAGCCGGTCCGAGAAATACGTGATGGCTCTCAACGCGCTCTGATCGTTGCCCGGGAGGGGAATGGTATGGAAAAAACGGAAAAGATATGGATGAACGGCAAGCTGACGGACTGGAACGACGCAAAGGTCCACATCCTGACGCACGCCCTGAACTACGGCACTGCCGTGTTCGAGGGGATAAGAGTGTACCAGACGCCGAAAGGACCGGCGGTCTTCAGGCTCAGGGAGCACATGTCGAGACTGCTCGACGGCTGCAAGGTGATGGGGATAGACCCGGAGTTCGGAGGCAGAACGTACGGTCTCGAGGACATGGTCGAGGCAGTCAAGACATGCATCAAAGCGAACAAGAAGGTCGACTACGTCAAACCCTGCGTGTTCCTTAGCGGCGAGGAGGTGGGTCTCAACCCGGTCGGCGTTCCCGCGAGCTTCTCCATAACATGCATATACATGGGGGCGTACCTCGGCGGAGCGTCCACGGAAGGGGCGAAAGTGATAACCTCGTCCTGGCAGAGGCCGGACAACCTGTGCGGACCCGCCGGCGCGAAGATCAACGGAACATACGTGACGTCCTGCCTCGCAAAGAGGGAGGCCGTCCGCCAGGGCGCGAAGGAAGCGGTCATGCTCAACTCGGCCGGGCATGTCGCCGAATGCACGGGGGAGAACATCTTCCTGTTCAAGAACGGAAAGATATACACCCCCCAGTCGGCGGAGTGCATACTTGAAGGCATAACCAGGAACTCTGTCATAGAGATCGCACGCGGCATGGGTTACGAGGTCATCGAGACCCAGATCACCAGGACGCAGCTCGTGACCGCGGACGAGGTCTGGATGACCGGGACCGCGGCGGAGGTCGTGCCGGTCACCAGCATAGACGGCAGGACCGTCGGTTCCGGGAAGATCGGCGAGGTCTCCGGGAAGATACACGCGAAGTTCCACGAGATCGTCGCGGGAAAGGACCCGAAGTACGAACGCTGGCTGGAATACGTCAACTGAGAATCAAACAATGCCTTTTCAGGCATTTTCCTTATTTTTTCTGAAAACGATGAACTTGCTTGCGGCATAGTTCAAAAAGGTCTCTATTCCGCTGACGATGATCCTCGCGATGAGGCCGGGGGTGCCGAGGAGCGGCTGGTCCAGCCCGATCTCCAGTAGGACCGGGAACACGAGCATCGCGGCGACCCCGGTGAGGATGCG
>JAITCQ010000017.1 GCA_031283015.1 Candidatus Methanoplasma sp. | reverse complement strand
AACGCCAGGATAATATTCATCGGCACAGGGGAGCACATACGCGATCTCGAATCGTTCAACGCAGACCGGTTCATCTCCCGGCTGCTGGGGATGGGCGACCTTGCGGCTCTGGTCCAGATGGCCAAGGAAGAGATGGACGACGACGTCGCGATGGAACAGCTCGCGAGGAATATGATGTCGGGCAGGTTCACGCTGTCCGACATGTACCAGCAGATGGCGGCCGTAAGCAGGATGGGGCCGCTCCAGAAGGTAATGTCGATGCTGCCCGGGTTCAGTAACATGGGAGACAAGATAAATTATGAGGAGTCTCAGAAAAAGCTGTCCAAGTACAAGGTCATAATGGATTCCATGACAAAAGAGGAGAAGGACGAGCCCAACCTGATAAAAGGAAAGCGCATAGAGAGGATAGCCATGGGCGCCGGGGTCTCCGCGCACGACGTGAGGGGACTGCTCAAACAGTATTATCAGAGCAAGAAGATGATCGGTTCCATGGGCAAGGACCGCAAGATGCGCAAACAGCTGATGAAGCAGATGGGCGGCATGGACATGGACAGCCTGCAGGACCCGCAGTGATCGGATGAGATACTTTGTGATCGTAGGCCATAAGGCGGCGACGACCGGCGACTTCAAACTCGACGACATCGCGGGCGGGGCGGGGAGGCTCGACATACTGGTGAGGTGCGTCAACTCCGCGTTCTTCCTCAGCCACGATATACGGAGAGATACCGAGCTGTTCCTGATCCTTCTGGGAGGGGACGGTCCTCCGAAGACCGTAAGGTTCTCGGGCGCCGAACTCAGATATCTGAACCCTGACGAAAGGAGCACGTCGTCCCTCATCAGGAACGCCCTCATAAAGAAGATCGAAAAAGAAGAGGTAAGGTCGTCTCCCGGAATATATGTGTCCAGGGCGTCCTTCGCCGATGTGCTGACGGCGCTTTCGGAAAAAGGGAGGATAATCTACCTTAAAGAGGACGGGACGGAGTTCAGAGGAAGGAGCATCCCCGAGGATCCGGTGTTCGTCATAAGCGACAATAAGGACCTCTCCGAGGAAGAGGAACGCACATTGTCAGGGTACGACCCGGAAACAGTATCTATAGGGCCGTACAGCCTCCATGCCGACCATTGCGTGATCATCGTTCACAACGAGATCGACAGGAACGCCCACTGAACCTTTTTATGTCCGGCAGGAGATAACAGAATATGTCGGACCAACCTGAGAGGATACCGCAGCACAGACACTGCCTTGGCTGCGGCAAGGCATTCGTCGGCGACGGGGAGTTCTGCGGCATCGAGTGCAAAGGCTCGGCCGGCGCGGACGCAAAGAAGAAGATACGAAGGCTGGCGCTCATCTGGCTGGCCATCGTCGGCGCCACGGTCGTCATCGCCGCGATCTATTACACTGCACAAGGAAGCTGAGAACTGTTTTTATCCCCCATGATGATTCGGAAAGCATGGGGCGCCAAACGATATCGGTTACGGCAGGAACCTTCAGTATCCTGCACGAAGGCCACAAGCGGCTGATATGGACGGCTTTCGATGCCGGGGATGAGGTGATCATCGGCCTGACGTCGGACGGCATGGCGTCAGGCTCGGGGAAGGATGCGGTCCCGTTCTATCTGAGAAAAAAAGAATTGGAACTGTTCCTCGCGGACGCCTACAAACCCTGGGAGATAATCAAGATAGAGGACATCTACGGGCCGAGGGAGAAGATAGACGCCGCGGACGTGATCGTCGTATCAGAGGAAACGGTCCGCAACGCCGAAGAAGTGAACCGCGAACGGTGCTCCAGAGGGATCAGGCCGCTTGAGATCGTCGTGATCCCAGTACTAGGCGCTTACGACGGCGGAAAGATAAGCTCCACCGGGATAATGGACGGTCGGTACTCTAGGGACGGCGGGAACGCCGGGATGAGGATCGCGGTAGGTTCCGCCAATAGGATCAAGGTCGAGGCCGTAAGGTCCGTTATGGAAAGGATATTCGGCAGCGTCATCGTGATCCCGGTTGAGGTGGAAAGCGGCGTTCCGAAGCAGCCGGCGGAGCTTGAGACCCGCACCGGCGCCATAAACCGCGCCGCAGCCGCTCTTGGAAGCAACGATCTTTCCGTGGGCATAGAGGCGGGAGTATGGCCCACCGACGACGGCCTCTATGATTTCCAATACTGCGCCATATTGGACAAAGAAGGAAGGCTTACGGTGGGGATAGGGCCGGGGTTCAGATACCCGGATGATGTCGCAGAACTGGTATCAAAAGGCATGACGGTGGGAGAGGCCTTCTGTGAGCTATACGGGCACGATGACATAGGGAAGAAGCAGGGGGCGGTGGGGCTGCTAAGCAAAGGGCTGCTCGACAGGAAGACCCTTACGGAACAATCGGTCATAACCGCAATGATACCCCGTATGAATGATCTTTGATCTTCAGTTCTTCGTCAGCGATACTGCCTTGTCAAGGACCTTCTGGGCGTGACCGTCCACCTTCACCTTTTTCCATGACGCCTCGACGATCCTGTCCTTTCCGACGATGAAAGTGGACCTTATGGTCCCCTGCACCTCTTTGCCATACATGATCTTGGACCCCCACGCCCCGGCCCTTTTTGCCAGGTCGTGTTCTGGATCGCTTAACAATTTTATTTTCAGCGAGTTCTTCTCTCTGAACCTCTGGTGCGACATCGCCGTATCTCTGCTCACGCCTATGACCGGGATGTTCCTCATCATGAACTTCGGAAAGAGGGAAGAGAAATCCTCCGCTTCCCTAGTGCACCCCGGCGTCCCGTCCTTCGAATAGAAGAAGATGACGTATCTCACGCCGTCAAGGGACGAGCTGACGAACTCCTCGCCGTTCTCGTCTTTGAGAACGAACTCCGGGAATCTTTCTCCGACGTCCATGCTATCAGAACAGACTCCCCGCCTTCTCGTCGATGATGCGGGACAGGTCTATCTCGAACATCATCACGGGATGCGTCATTTCATAATCGGTGACCACCTTCGGGGAAACCTCCCCGAAGAAACCTATGTCGTTCCCTTTGAAAGAGAGGAAAGCGCCCCTACCCTCGATGAAGGTCCTGTATCCGCACGGGGCTATCTGGTAATCTATGCCCATCTCCCTTGCCGCGGACTCGGTTATGGACTTTATTTCTGTGAAAGATGTCCTCGAAGAAGCGATCATGCCGCACAGATGCGGGACGGTCCGGTGCTCATCCGAAACGAACCCGACCTCGAATATCTTCTGAGGAAGGTCCCTGTGCTTGTTGTGCCGGAGTATCCTCATCAGGCTGGGCATCAGGTACGATCGGAGACAGGTGTGGTCCTCCGTTATCGGATTCACTACTGTCGTGGACGTTCTTTCCGGGAGACCGGATATCTCGAATTCGTCCTTCGGGTTGCTGAGCGTGAGGGTGGTGACCTCGATGAAACCGAGGCCGATCATGATGTCCCTCATCTTGTCCGAAAAGGATGTCACCGGCCCCGATGTCCCCGGGGTCTGCCTCGATATGTACGGGCCGCCGAAGCGTTCGAACCCGTATCCTACGGCAACGTCCTCGAATACGTCCACCTTGTGCATCATGTCCAGTCTGGTGGACGGGATCAGGACATCGACCTCGTCGCCTCTGATGGATGCGGACATACCCATCCTCTCGACCGCTTCCTTTATGCCGTTCCCGGAAAGTTCTATCCCGAGGAATCCGCAGCATTCTTTGACCGATATGGTGTATCTTGTTTCGCTGAGGTCCGGGGATATGCCGCCGTCGAGCATCTTCACGCCGCATATCCTTCCGCCGCGCTCCGCAAGCGCGGTCGCAACGATATCCAAAGCACCTTTGACGGCCTTCCGGTCGTTGCCGGTCACGTCCAGGAAGATATTCTTTGTGTTTGTCGTAACGGTGGTCAGAGCGCCGTTTATTATCGGCGGGAATGACAGGACGTTGTTGTTCCTGTCAAATATGATCGGGAATCTTTCCTTTCCTGCCAAAAGATGAGCGTATTCCTTGCCTTTGTCATGGGACCTCAATATCTCGTTGAGGTCCATCTTCTCGGTCCCGTTGAGGGGGACGAACGACACTTCTTCCGGTCTCACCGCAGTGTATCTGAACGGGGGCGCCACTTTGTCCAGGTCGTGCACCCCGATCGCGATCTTACTGCGTTTCCTGCCGATGGTCATATGGAGCTTCTCCTGAAGCTCCATCATCGACCTTATCAGGTCGTCGGTCACTTC
>JAITCQ010000002.1 GCA_031283015.1 Candidatus Methanoplasma sp. | reverse complement strand
CGGACCCCTTCCCGTGGAGAACCATCCTAGTCTGAGCATGATATCATTGAACGGAAAGAAATGAGAGTATATTATTGTCTTTATACGTCAAAGATGACGGTCACCGACGGTTCGTCCGCATTCACGGACATCATATGGAACGTGACGGCCTTGATCTCCGATCTTATGCGGTGTCGGTTCCTGTCCAGGATCTCTCCCTTTCCTTTGCATATGACCCGATCGCCGTCGAAACGGACGTCAAGCTCGCAAAGAACGACCCCCTCGCAATCCTCGAGGAAGAGCAGTTCCGACAGGAAGGAGTACAGCCGATCCTCAGGGCATTCCCCAGACGCCTCTATTTCGAACGTTTCCGCTGGTCCGATCCGGGAGAGGTCCACGGTCTGATCGAAAAGCGCATAGCCCGCGTTGGCAAAGCATTCCTCCAATGTTCTTCCGTATGCTTTGACCATGAGGTCCGCGGTGTGGTCGATCAGGTCGTATCTTTTCACGGAAGATAATGTTCGTTCGGTATTATATTGGTGCGTCCCCCGCACCAAGGAAAAAAGCGAGAGAATGCCACATGAAACGAACAAGTTCGTAATTATCGGAAACGTCCGAAATAAACCGATCAACGGTGCATCGAGGCGGTTAACGGCACTGACCGACCGAAACAGCCGATCAGGGAAAGCTGACGCCCGGCGTCACTCTGCCATAAACCTTAAAGCGGGCCATCCGATTTCTCTGCTCATGCGCATAACCATCGTAGGCTGCGGTTCCATCGGCTCTAAGCTCGCAAAAGCCGCCGACGGGATGAGAGAGGTTAAGAGGATATATCTGATGGATCTTCAGAAGGATGTCGCCGAGGGGGTCGCGGCGGGCCTGAACAAAGCTATAGTGATAAACTCCGTAGAGGAGGAACTGTACCATTCCGATCTTGTCATCGAGGCCGCGTCGCAGGCGGCGGCAAAGGAGATCCTCCCGAAGGTGGTGTCAAGGGGAGTGGACATAATGATAATGTCCGTGGGCTCTCTGGTCGACGACGATTTCAGGAGCATGGTCTTCGAGAAGGCCAGGATCAGCGAGGCCAAGGTGTACATACCGACCGGCGCTCTGTGCGGAACGGACGGTCTGAGATCCGCTTCCGTCGATGAGATGGACGAGGTCGAACTTATCACAATGAAAGGCCCGAAGAGCCTTCTCGGCGTGGAGTATATTGAGAACAAGGGGATAGACGTGGAGAAGATCACCGAGAGGACGACGATATACACCGGATACGCCAGAGAAGCGGTCAAACTGTTCCCCAGGAACATCAACGTGGCCGCGACAGTGAGCCTTCTGGGCATTGGCTTCGATAAGACGAAGGTCACGGTGGTGGTGGACCCCGTAATAAAGAGCAACTCCCACGAGCTGAGAATAAAAGGAAAATTCGGAGAGATGAACTGCCACACATACAACTATCCGGAACCGGACAACCCCAGAACATCCCACCTGGCAACCCTTTCGGCAATATCCGCGCTGAAGAGGATAGTCCGCAACGAATGGTTTGGTATCTGAACGGTCGGGGGAACCCGCCGGCCATCCCGCCGGACCGTCCCGGCTTTTCCGTTGCGCCATGGAGTATCAGAGGAAACATTTTAGTTGGGAATGTCTGATTATCCCGCATGGAAAAGTCCCGCGCCGAAAGGCTGATGGCCAATGCGGAAGGTCTTGATGCGATCGTCATACTGAACGGCGGAAGCCCGTTCCTGGACTCCACGTTCTGGTATCTGACCGAAGCGGCCGGCGGCACCTTCGAGGGTTCCCTGGCGGTCGTCGGAAGGGACGGAGTATTGGACGTGATTGTCAGCACTCTCGAGGAAGAGGCCGCGGCGTCCGGCAAGGGGAATGTGCGCGTATACAGTACGCGCATAGAACGGGACAACTACCTCAGGGAAGCGCTGAAAGGCGCCGGCGAAGTAGGGTTCAATCTTCACAGCGCACCATATTCCATGGTCGACTACGTAAAAAGAACGGCCGGAGGGATAAAGGTCAAGGACGCGTCATCGGCGATATCCGCCACCGTCTCGGTAAAGGACGCCAAGGAGATCGAACTGACAAGGAAAGCATGCTGGATATCCTCCCGGGTCGCCGGGGAGATACCGGACTTGCTCTTCGAAGGAGTCAGCGAGAAGGAAGTAGCGTTCAGAATGGATATGAGGATGAGGGAGCTCGGAGGCACAGGGAACGCTTTTGACACGATATCTGCGTTCGGCGCCAACAGCTCGAAGCCCCACCACTCCCCTACGGACTACAAGCTCATGAAAGGCGACACGGCGCTCTTCGATTTCGGCACCAAATATGATCGGTACTGCTCGGACATGACCAGGGCGGTGTTCCTTTCGCGGCCGCGGAAGATCCTGGAGCGGGCGTACGAGACTGTGCTTGAGGCCCAGACCGCCGGCATCGAGAAGTATATGGACGGGGCTCCGGCCAAGGACGCGGACCTTGCCGCAAGGGAGATAATAGACGGGACGGAGTTCAAAGGGAAGTTCATTCACTCCTTCGGCCACGGCATTGGCATGGACGTCCATCAGGACATCTCGGTATCGCCGAAGTCGGAACAGATACTAAAGGAAGGGAACGTCGTGTCCGCTGAACCCGGGATATACATACCCGGAGTAGGCGGGATAAGGATAGAGGACACATGCCTGATAACGAAGAACGGATGCGAAAGACTCACCGATTTCGACAGAAGGATCACTTTCGTCTGATCAGAAGGACTTCTCGAGAGTGATGGGCTGGCGGTCGCCGGCGTATTCCATGGACGAGCACTCGCCGAGGATCCTGCCGATCTTCGTCACCGGATACCGGGAAACGGGGAGACCGTCGTCGCCGCTGAGCGGCGTGGGCCCGAAGAATATGCAAAGTGCACCAACCTTCGGCCAGTAAGCGATGTCTCCCACCTCCAGCTTCGTCACCAGCTGTTCCGGTTCGGCGTAGTCGACGGGCATCTCGAAGTAGATCTGACACCCCAGCATATTTATGGACGCGGTAAAAGGTAAAGAGAGCCAGATGGCGTTGGAGATGTCCGAGCCGTCAAGTTCGGCGGTATATTCGCCGTTCCTTGTTTTGATGCGGATCCTGCTCATGCCATCGGCCCTTTGAAGTTTACTTCCTTTCGAAGAGCTGTCTTATCTCTTTGCCGACGACCTCAAGCTGCAGTTTTTTCTCTTCCTCTTCCAGCCTCTTGAGGTTCACAAGCCCGGCGGCCCATTCGGCGCGCCAGTCGTTCTTGAACGCTCCGGATTCTATATCGTCCAATATGGATTTCATTCCCTTCTTGGACTCGGCGGTGATGACCTTGTCCCTTCTGGTAAGCCCTCCGTACTCCGCAGTGTTGGAAACGACGTGCCACATGAGCTCGAAGCCTCCTTTGTTGATCAGGTCCTGGATCAGCTTCACTTCGTGCAGGACTTCGAAATACGCCATCTCTGGCGGATATCCGCCGCCGACCAGCGTCTCGAATCCGGCTTTTATCATGGCAGTGAGTCCTCCGCAGAGGACCGCCTGCTCGCCGAAGAGGTCTGTCTTCGTTTCGAAGTCGAACGTTGTCTCGAAAACTCCCGCGCGGGTTGCACCGAGCCCCTTCGCAAGTGCCAGAGCTATCTTTTTCGCGTTCCCGGTGGCATCTTGGTATACGCAGACCAGCGCCGGAACGCCGAATCCCTGGAGGAACACCTCCCTCTCCATGTCGCCCGGGGACTTGGGAGCCATCATGATGACGTCCACGCCCTTCGGCGGGGAGATGAGCTTGTATGTTATTGCGAATCCGTGGGCGAACTCAAGCGCCGCCCCTTCCTTGAGGTTCGGTTCCACGTACTGTTTGTACATGTCCGGCTGTATCTCGTCGGGAAGCAGCATCATCACGACGTCCGCTCCTTTCACGGCGTCGGCGAACTCGGCCACTTTGAGCCCGTCCTCCCTCGCCTTCTTCCAGGACTTCCCGTCCTTCCTGACACCGACAGTCACGTCCAATCCCGAGTCGTGGAAGCAGAGCGCCTGCGCCCTTCCCTGCGCCCCGTATCCTAGGACCGAGACCTTCTTTCCCTTGAGGACATTCAAGTCCACATCCGAATCGTGGTAAATGTGCATTTATATCCACCTTATGCTAAGAGGTTCATTTCTTCGGTACACTAATACTTATCGCAGGGTTGGACGATCTCACAAAGAACGCAAATGGAAAATGTCTATTTCAGTCAGATTTTTCTCTCCCCAATTTGTCAATGTCACGCTTTGTAGACGAGCTTTCCATCCGCCAACACCTCCCGGAGGGTCTCCGGCAGTAAGGCGTGCTCGCTGACCAAATCCACTTTCTTTCTGAGTGCGGACTCAAGGTCGCATATCAGACTGCAGATCCGGAGCGGGTCTCTTGTCTGACCCAGATAAACACAGAAATCGTAATCGCTGTCGCGCCTATTGTCCCAGCGGGCCCTAGATCCGAACAGATAGATGCGTTCGACATTGTATTTTGCAGCTATAGGCCTAACTATTTCACACACTTCCTCGAATGTCAATTCTTTGGTGCATATGATGTCTGCAAGGTCCACGATTCTGTATCGTTGAGATACCTATAGTCATTATCCACATCATAGCCTTGGATTTCCGAAAAACCGTCGTCCCCTTACCCGCCCTCGTCTGTGGCAGATCGGCAAGTGGTTATAAGGCATAAATTATGACCCATAAGAATTTGATTTGTATTGGACTTAACGGACTGCAGGGAGATCAGTCTCCGGGCGGTCCCATGCCCAACGATCAAACCACAAAGGGATTTTTGCTTTCCTGCCCGCCTCTGTTCACAGACTACCCTCAACGATTTCTCCTCATATTTCTGTTTTCCAGTTCAATTTCTGGATCTCTGTCTCCAACGCTTTGATTTTCATCGAAAGCAAATTGATATCGCTCCGTATCTCCTCCATGGAAACGGCTATGACCATTTTTACTTCGGTTTGCTCTCTTTTCTGTGCCGCATCAACGACCTTGTTAAGGATATTTCTATTTCTTATCATCATTTCCCTTTCGACAATCGCTTCGGATAGGGACATATTGGTCAGCAACATCGTCCTGTTATTGACGGCATTGATCATTTTGGTCTGCCAAAAAAGAGTATCACTCATTCTTAAGGCCTCTTTGATCAACTCCTTTGGGTCTTCGAGGGGGCTGCCATTCTCCCGGACCCAAAGGTTTGCGTGGATCCTGCTTTGTATGTTTTCTATTTCCTTCTTAGTTTCCGAACGACGTAACAGCTCTTCACCAAGTGTCTGTACCATGCTTTTATAGAGACACATGTCGATATATATGCTTATCTAGAGTGGAATTTCAGGCCACCGCTTTCGTTCTGGCGGCCTGAAAGTTGAGTTTAGAACTTGCAACGCCCTTTGACCAGCGGCTGCGCGGGGTTCGCCGGTATCATTGGGGTGATGTCCTCCTCGCAGTCGACCATGATCTCTACCAGGCAGGTCTCCCCGCAGGCGAACGCGTTCTTGAGGGCGTCCTGTATCTCTCCGGGCCTCTCGACGTGTATCCCCTTCGCGCCGAACGCCTCCGCGATCTTCACGAAATCCGGGTCGGCGCCCAGCTTGGTGTTGCTGTATCTCTTGTTCCAGAACAGCTTCTGCCACTGCCTGACCATGCCCAGCCAGCCGTTGTTCAGCAGGCATATAACGACGGGGAGGTCCTCCGCCACCGAGGTGGCGATGTCCTGCATGACCATCTGCAGTCCGCCGTCGCCGGTTATGGTCATCACCTTCTTGTCCGGGCAGGCGGCTTTCGCGCCTATCGCGGACGGAAGGCCGAATCCCATGGTGCCGAAGCCGCCGGAGGATATGAGCTGTCTCGGGCGGTCTATCTCCAGATAGTGCATCGCCCACATCTGGTTCTGTCCCACGTCCGTGGTGATTATTATGTCCTTATCCTTTCTGGTGATCTTGTTGATCTCGTACATTATCTTCTGGGGGATGATGGGGACGTTATCGTAATCATAGTTGCACTTGCAGCGGGCCTTCAGATCTTGGATGTTCTTGTCCCAATCCGGGCGGCTGCTTTTCTGTCCGCCCAGCTTCTCGATGAGCATCAGGGCGGCCTTCTTCGCGTCGCCGGTTATGTTGACGGCCTCCCTCCCGTGTTTGTCGAACTCCGTGGGGTCGATGTCGATGTGGATGACCCTGCTTGTTTTAGAAGGTGATGTCTGAGGGCTGTACGTCCTGTCCGAGAACTTCGAGCCGATGGCGATTATCAGATCGGAATCCCTGAACGCGTTGAGCGAGCACATCCTGCCGTGCATCCCTAGGGATCCCATGCATAGGGGGTGGGACGTGGGTATCGCGCCGATACCCATCAGCGGCGTTATCACCGGTATGTTGGTCATCTCCGCAAGCTTTATTATCTCCGGGCTGGCGTTGGCACCGATGACCCCTCCGCCCACCAGCATGACCGGCCTCTGCGCTTCTTTTATCCACTGCGCCGCCTGCTCGATGCCGGAGTAGTCCTCCTTCATCCTCTTTATGCCGTATTTCTCTTTGAACAGCGACTCGTCGATCTCGGCGTTGACCTGATCAACGGGGATATCGATGTGGACCGGACCCGGCCTTCCCGTCTGGCAGACCTCCCAGGCCTCCAGTATCGCGTGCGGCAGCCTTTTCAGGTCCAGGACCCTGAAGTTGTGCTTTGTTATGGGCATCATCAGGCTGTATGCGTCGACCTCCTGGAAAGCGCCGAGTCCTAGGGACCCCGTGCCGACCTGGCCGGTGAACGCGATCATTGGTATCGAATCGGCATACGCCGTGGCGATGCCTGTGACCAGATTTGTGGCGCCGGGGCCGCTTGTGGCCATGCACACGCCCGGGAAGCCGCTTGCTCTGGCGAAGCCGTCCGCCATGTGAGCGGCGCACTGCTCATGGCGTACGAGGACGTGTCTGATCGACGATTCAAGTATTTCATCGTAGATCGGGATCACTACGCCGCCCGGGTACCCGAACATTGTTTCAACTCCCTTATCCTCCAGCATTTTGAGTAGTGCTCTAGATCCTTTCATGAGTATGCCTCACCAGGGTATCAAAAGACAATCATATAAAATTACGGGAAACCCCGCGCGGTCTCAGGCCGGCGGGAACCCGCAAATGCTCGCAAGATTATTTTATTTGTAGATGGTTAGGCATCCAATGTCTAAAGTAAAGGTGGGGATAAACGGTTACGGCACGATCGGCAAAAGAGTGGCCGCCGCGGTGAGCAAGCAGGAGGATATGGAGATCTCGGGAGTGACGAAGACGAGGCCCACCTTCGAAGCGCAGACCGCCCTTGATATGGGATTCGACCTTTATGTTCCAGAGGGAAGCCTTAAGGCGTTCGGATCGGCGGGCATGCCCGTCAAAGGGACCATTAAGGACCTGTACAAAGCGGCGGAGATAATCGTTGACTGCACCCCCGGCGACGTGGGGGAGACGTACAAGGCCGAGTACGAGGCGGCGGGAATAAAAGCGATATTCCAAGGGGGAGAGGACCACAGCCTTACGGGCATCTCTTTCAACTCCACGGCGAACTACAGCGAATCCTGGGGCGCGCAATTTTCAAGGGTGGTCTCATGCAACACAACCGGACTTCTCAGGACCCTTTTCCCCATTGACCGGAAGATCAAGGTAACAAATGTCTACGCCACGCTCGTCAGAAGGGCTGCGGACCCCGGCGACAGCAAAAGCGGCCCTATAAACGGGCTGGAGCCGATCGTGAAACTGCCGACGCACCACGGCCCGGATGTTAAAAGCGTGATGCCGTGGCTGAACATCAACACGATGGCGATCAAAGCGTCGACCACCCTGATGCACCTCCACACGGTGACGGCCGAACTCCAGAAGGAGTCCTCCACGGAAGAGATACTCGAGATAATGCGAGCATCCCCCCGCGTAAAGCTGATAAAGAGCGGCAGCGGGCTGAAAGGCACCGCGGAGATAATGGAACTCGGAAAGGACCTCGGAAGAGACAGGTCCGACATGTACGAGGTGGTCGTGTGGGAGGACGGCGTGAAAGCGGTCGGCAGGATGCTTTATTATTATCAGGCTGTGCATCAGGAGTCGGACGTCGTGCCGGAGAACGTGGACTGCATACGGTCCATGTGCAAGCTGGAGGAGGACGCGTGCGCGTCCGTCTCGAAGACGAACAAAGCTCTGGGCATCGTTCGGTAAAGGTGAGACTACGAAGGACTTCAACACGCTCGAGGATTTCAATTTCAAGGACAGGACGGTCCTTTTAAGGGTGGACATCAACTGTCCGCTCGACAAGAAGACGCTCAGGATACTGAACGACGCAAGGATAAGGAGCATAGTCCCCACCGTAAGGGAACTTATCGGAAAGCGGGCGAAGGTGGTGATACTTGCGCACCAGAGCAGGAAAGGCGCATGGGACTTCACGGACCTGGAACAGCACGCATCCCGTCTGTCGAAGAACCTCAACGCACCGGTCAGGTACGTTAACGACATCATCGGATCCGAAGCTAAAGAGGCGATAGCCGGAATGAGGTCGGGGGAGGTGATCCTGCTGGGCAACGTGAGGGAGATGGATTGCGAATCTGTCACGGCGGAAATGTCCCAGCACGCAGAGGCGGAACTTGTCGCGGAGCTGTCCCCCCTTCTTGATTATTATGTTTGCGACGCATTCGGCGCATCTCACCGTTCGCAATGCTCCCTTGTCGGTTTCCCGATGAAGCTGCCCTCCGCGTCCGGAAGGCTTATGGCCAGGGAGATATACGCCCTCAAAACGATACTTGAGAAACCGAGGCAGCCGTCCGTCTTCATTCTGGGCGGAGCGAAGTTCGCTGACATCCCCTTCATGATAGACCGCGTGCTGGGCAGCGGCATAGCCGACACGGTCATCGTGGTCGGTCTGGCCGGGAACGCATTCCTGCTCGCGAGGGGCGTCGACATCGGGGAGGCAAGCAGCAAGGTCCTCGCAAGCGAACTCACGGAGAAGAACTTCCAGGCGGCCAGGGACGTCCTTGCGAAATACGGGCAGAAAGTGCTTCTTCCGGTCGACGTGGCGGTGGAGAGGAACGGCGGGAGGGTGTGCGTCAACATAGGGGACATGCCGACGGCAGAACCCGCGTTGGACATTGGCGATCAGACGATCGATAAATTCAGGAAGGTCATACTCTCTTCGAAGACGTCCTTCATGTCTGGCCCCGCCGGAATGTTCGAGAAGCCCGGGTTCGAGTCCGGGACCAAACAGCTCATCATGGCGATGGTCGAAAGCAAAGGGCTGTCCGTGCTGGGCGGAGGGCACACAGCCGGCGCCGCCGAGGGGTTCGACCTTGCCGACAGGATATCCTACGTAAGCACCGGAGGCGGTGCGCTGGAAACGTTCCTTCTGCAGGAGCCGCTGCCGGTGATAGAGGCCCTTAAGTATTCGAGGAAGAAGTTTGGGACCAAGTGAACGGCGTCACGCGCGGCCGATGCCGCCGCGTTTCATCCTCAGCAGCGCGTCCTTTATGCGTTCCACGGGTTCGGTGACAGTCATGCGCACGTAGCCTTCGGCCGACAGCCCGAATCCCGGCCCCGGCGTCACGATGATGCCCAGGTCGATCATCTTCTCCGTGAACTCGTCCGACGGCATACCGCAGTTGAACCATACGTAGAACGTCCCTTTGGGCATGGCCACGTCGAATCCCAGTTCCCTGAGGCCGTTGACGAGGACCTCTCTCCTTTCGGCATAGGCGGCCATGTTGCTCCTTATCATGCCGGGCGGCGTGCCGTCCTCGCCGTACATATCAAGGGCGGTTATTCCCGCCTTCTGTATGAAGATGGGGGCCCCTGAGTCTATCTGGCCTTTGCATTTCTTGAGTCCCGCCACAAGGTCCGGGTGGCCTACCGCATATCCGAGCCTGAACCCCGTCATGTTGAACGTTTTGGAGAACGATCCGAACTCTATGCAGTCCGGCCCGGCCTGAAGAATGGACGGGGCGCGGTAGTCGTCGTAACACATCTCCGAGTAGGCGTTGTCGTAGCACAGTATGGTGTTGGTGCTCCTGCACCATTCGTAGACCTTCCTGAGATACGGGAGATCGCAGGTAGCTCCGGTCGGGTTGTTCGGGTAGTTGAGGTAAAGCATCTTTGCGTCCCTCGGGCATTCCTCCACGTCCAGCAGCCAACCGTTATCCTCCCTGAGGGGGACGGAGGCGCATCTGGCCTCGTTGAAGAGCGCCGACGCCCCCGAATACACGGGGTACCCCGGACTTGGAGCTATGATGATCTCTTCCGGGTTGACGAACGCTTGGGATATGTTGAATATCGCTTCCTTCGACCCCAATGTTATACACACCTGGGTCTTTGGGTCCACGTCCACCCCGAACCTTTTTTTATACCATCTTGCCACCGCTTCTCTCAGGTCCTTCTCGCCCTGCGACGACGAGTATTTCTGATTCTCGTTGTCCTCGGCCGCTATCTGCAGCGACTTCACGATCTTGTCCGGGGTCGGGAGATCGGGATCCCCGATGCCGAAGTCGATCATATCCATGCCCTCTTTCCTCTTGGTCGCCGCAAGCTCCTCTAACCTTACGAAAAGGTACGGCGGCAGTTTCTTGAGTCTTTCAGATTGCTCAAAATTTGTCAATATATCACTCATCCATGATATTCCCTTCATACACCAGCGCCGCAGGCCCCTCCATGCGAACGCGGCTAAGGTCTTTGGCCACTGTTATTTTCAACCATCCTCCCGGAAGACGCACGTCGACCGGCTCATCGAACGGCACCATTCCGTTCAGCGCCGCCGCCGTGGCGGACGCGCATGCGCCAGTGCCGCAGGCCAGCGTCCATCTGGCCCCTCTTTCGTATACTTTGATGTAAATGTTCCCGTCCCTGATCTTGCAGAACTCGACGTTCGTCCTTCTTGGGAAGAAAGGATGCCTCTCGATCATCGGTCCGAGCCTATCGGTCTCGTTCTCGCTCAGGTCCGAGAACGTGACGAAGTGGGGGTTGCCCATCGACACCGCGCTCCCCTTTATGTTAAGACCATCCAGCGCGAACGGCTGGTCTATGAACTCGCCGTCGTGATCTATCGGTATGGACCTCCCATCAAGGATCGGGGCGCCCATGTCCACCATCACTGTGGTGACCTTCCCTCCGTCAAGGAACACCTTTGTGGTCTTGATCCCCGCGGGGGTACCGACCGAGATCTCCTCTTTGCCGACGATCTTGAAGTCGTATGCGTGCTTCGCAAGGCACCTTATCCCGTTACCGCACATCTCGGCCTCCGAGCCGTCCGCATTGATGATCCTCATGCTCACGTCCGCGTTCTTTCCCGGAAGCAGGAACACCACCCCGTCCGCTCCGATCCCGTAGTTCCGGTCGCAGATAAGCTTGCATCTCTCGCTGTCTATCTCGACGTCCTCGCTTATGCCGTCTATGAGTACGAAATCGTTTCCGATCCCATGGTATTTCCAGAATTTCATCTGATGAGCCTCTCAGGTATCCGTTGGTGTCTCCACTGTTCCTCTACGCGCTCGGAATCTCTTATCAGTTCCATCTTGCCGTTGTTCACGAGCACTTCCCTGCAAAGCGGGCGCGAGTTGTAGTTGCTCGACATCGAGAACCCGTATGCCCCCGCGTTATATATGACGACCACGTCCCCCTCTTCGGGATCGGGGAGCGCGCGGTCATGTGCCAGGCAGTCCCCCGTTTCGCAGATGGGGCCGACGATATCGTATTTCGAGGTGCACGCCCTCCCGAACTTATTGCCGATCGCGGCATGGTGATAGGAGTCGTACATGGCCGGTCGGACCAGGGTGTTGAATCCCGCGTCCACGCCCACGTATCTCTTGACGCCCGCGTCCTTCACGTCGACGCATCTCGTCAGAAGGACGGTGGTGTCGCACACGATGTATCTTCCAGGCTCAAGCTTTATTGTTCTTATGTCCGTTTCCTCCAGTATCATCTCGGTAAGGTCCCTGCCGAGTTCGTTCACATCCATCTCGGGCTCGTTCGGGCGGTAAGGCACGCCGATCCCCCCGCCGATGTCTATGAACTCGAGGTCGATCCCCCTGTCCTTCAGATCGTTGGTGATCTCTATGAGGACCTCCATGGCCTCCGTGAACGGTTCCACGGACTGGCCTCCCGACCCGATGTGCACGTGGATCCCCTTGGGTTCGAAACCGAGTTCCCTCGCTCTAAGATACGCCCCGACCGCATCCTTGATCGGGATCCCGAACTTCGATCCCTTCGCGCCGGTGACGACCTTGCTGCTGTGCCCGGAGCCTACGCCGGGGGTGATCCTGAACGATACCGGGATCCCCTTCTTGATCTTAGCGAGTCTTTCGAGTTCCGACAGGGAATCAACGTTGACCATCACGCCCAGATCCGTTACCGCCCTCAGCTCGTCGTTGCTTACGCTGGTGCCAGTGTACAGTATCCTGTCGGGCGTGAAGCCCGCCTTAAGACAGGTCATCACCTCTCCGACGGACACGGCGTCGATGCCGGAGCCTTCCCGCTCAAGTATCTTCAGTATCGCGAGGCTAGTGTTCGCCTTGCAGGCGTAGTGGATCTCGGTGTTCATGTGTTTGGAGAACGCATGGTGGACATTGCGGTAGTTCTCCCTCAGCCGCACTTCGTCGGTTACGTAGACGGGAGTTCCGAACTCTTCCGCGATCTCCGTGACCGGTATGCCGCCGAAGATCATCACGCCGTCTCTGCTATCATAATCTCTCATCGGACCCGCTCCCCACATATTTGCTGTGCAGTATCTTGACCACATCGGTCGCCCTCGACATAGGGACGACGAAATTCAACGAAACGTCGGAAGCGCCCTCCGAGATCATCGCAACGTTCGCTCTCGCTTCCTTGACGGCGGTGAATATCTCCGCCGACACTCCGCATTTCGAAAGGAGGTTGTCTCCCACCGCGCACACCAGGGCCATGTCGCTCTTGACGTCGATCCTCTCTATATCCTCCGGGTCCAGGGTGTTCAGCTTGGAAAGTATCGATTTCACGTCGTTGTTGTGGACCAGGAAGGCGACCGTCGAAAGCGACGTGGAGATGGAATATATCACCACTTCGTTCTCGGCTATCTTTTCTATTATGCGCGCGACCATCTCTGGGTGGAAGGCGATCTCCGCCGAGCTTATCGAGATTATGGAGAGGTCGGTCTTGAGCGCAACGCTTCTCAGCAGGTCGTCCTTCGGTTTCCTGAGGTGGTGGATTATCGTCCCCGGCTCCTCGGGGTTGAAGGAGTTCCTTACCTTGAGGGGTATGTGCTTCATCCTCACCGGCTCTATCGTTCTGGGGTGAAGGACCTTCGCGCCGAAGTAGGCAAGTTCGGCGGCCTCGCCGAAGTTCATCTCGTCTATCTTGACCGCATCCGGAATTATGCGCGGGTCCGCGGACATGAAGCCGTCCACGTCGGTCCATATCTCAAGCAGGTCTGCGTTCATAGCGTTGGCCACCACCGCCGCGGAATAGTCGCTTCCGCCCCTCCCGAAGGTGAGCGGACGCCCGTCGCCGTTGATGCCGTAGAATCCGGTGATGATCGGTATCACGCCGTCGTCAACGTAAGGCTTGACCTTCATCGCCATGATCGATTCCGTCCTCTGCAGGTCGGCGCTTCCGGACAGCGGACTTCCTTCCGCGCATATCCCGCAGTCCTCGGAGGTGAGCGCCACCGATCTGGCCCCGGCGGCCCTCAGCGCATGGCTCAGTATCAGGGTGGAGAACCTCTCCCCCTGGGAGGTGATGTTGTCTTTGAAGTAAGGGTCCTTCGCGGCGGCCTCGTCCTCAAGGAGGTCCCCGAAATTCTTCATCCGTATATTGAATTCCTTCATGAACTCGGCCATCTGTTCCCCGTTCAGCAGCTGGCCGGCGGCGTCGACATGCTTCTTCTCGAATTCGCCGATGATGTTGTTCCTACTGTCGGGGAGGCTTTCGGCACCCTTCACAAGGAAGTTCGTGATCCCGGACATCGCCGACGCGACGACGATCTTGCTGCCCGCCCCGTCCATTATTATCTTTGCCGCTCTCTGCAGCGCCTCGGGGGATCCCACGCTGGTGCCCCCGAACTTCATGACCGTTATCATAGACCGATGACCTCGTTCAGATCGTGGACCTTTCCGTCCTTCTTTCCGTTCACCCATCTTATGGATTCTATGAAGCCCTTTGCCAGCGCATCTCTAGATCCCATGCTGTGCTTCAGTTCGATCCTCTCCCCGCTGCCGACGAATATGACCGTATGGTCGCCGACGATGTCGCCGCCGCGTATCGAGTGCACCCCGATCTCTCTCTTCCTCGCGCCGGTCAGGCCCTCGCGGCCGTATGTGACGGTATCGATGCCGGTGGTCCTCATCATCCGCTTCACGGCCTCCATCGCCGTGCCGGACGGCGCGTCCATCTTCTGGTTGTGGTGAGCCTCTATCACCTCGATATCATATCCGTCAAGCGACGCCGACAGCACCTCGCACATCTTCCAGAACACGTTGACGCCGACGGCGAAGTTCGCCGAGTGGACGGCGGATGTGTTGTTTTTCGCTATCTCTTCCTTCATCCTCTTTATCACGTCATCCGGTATCGCCGTCGTGCCGAGGACGATGTTCACTCCCTTTGCCGGTATCTTGGTGATGATGTTCGCGGCGGCCTGAGGCGCCGTTATGTCGACGTAGACATCGGCGTTCTCCAAAACCTCGTCGAGGCTGTCCTGCCCCTTCGCGATGATCCCGGGGTATATCTCCTTCCCGAACATCTCCTCCGTCGGCGCGATCATCGCGCCCACGAGCCTCATGTCCTTGCTCTTCTGTATGATGTCACAGACCGTGCGCCCCATCTTGCCGGTGGCGCCTCCCAATGCTACGTTAATCATTCTTTCACCAGTCCCATGTTCCTCAGCACGGCATCGACGGACGCGCGGCTCTTTTCGGTAATTTCGGTCAGCGGAAGTCTCAGCGCCCCGGACCCGTACCCCAATCTGGCCATGACGTACTTGATCGGTATGGGGTTGGTCTCAACGAACAGCACTTCGAATAAGGGAGCAAGCTCCTTATTCAGCATGTCCGCTCTGTCCGCGTCCCCCTTCTGGAGCGAGCGGACGAGTTCCGCCATCTTCCCCGGCATGCAGTTCGACGTGACGGCAATGACGCCGTCCCCGCCGCACCGCATCAGCGGAAGGGTGAAGGAATCGTCGCCGCTCAGGACCTCGAATCCCTTCGGTCTCCTTCTTATTATCTCTTTCATCTGGTCCAGGTTCCCGCTCGCTTCCTTCACGGCGCGGATCCCCTCTATCTCTGACATCCTGATCATGGTGTCCGCGGTGATGTTCGAGCTCGTCCTCCCAGGTATGTTGTAGACCACAACGGGGATGTTGACCGACTCGGCTATCGCCTTGAAATGCAGATATATCCCTTCCTGCGTCGGTTTAACATAATATGGGGAGATGGACAGCAGGCCGTCCGCGCCGAGGTCCTCCGCGCGCCTGCTGAGCATCACGGCCTCCGAAGTGGAGTTGCTGCCCGCCCCCGCCAGGACCTTCGCTTTCTTCGTCTGGTCCCTCACTATCTCGATCACCTTGATGTGCTCCTCATGGCTCAGCATCGCCGACTCTCCTGTGGAGCCGCACGGCACTATCGTGCCGATGCCGTTCTCCTCTTGGAAGTCCACAAGCCTTCTGAGGCTTTCCTCGTCGACCTTGTTGTCCCTCGTGTATGGCGTTATCACCGCAGTGGAAATACCTGCGAACATATCAGTTCTCTCCGTAATGTTCCTTCAGGATGAGCCGCGTGCGCGTGCTGAGGATGTTGTCGTATCTCCTGACCTTCTCGATGATATCATTAAGATTCTGAGACGTCTCGACGTCCACCAGAGCTATGATGTCCTGGTCACCGGTGACCTCGAACACCTCGGTCACGCCCTCGTATCTCGCAAGCTCCTTAGCTATCTCGTCCGTGTCGGTGTTCACGTCTATCCTTATCTCCACGAGCGCCTTGACATTCTTGGAGCTGGTCTTTATCGTGAACCCGCGGATTATACCCTCCTCGGACATCCTGTGCACCCTGCTCCTCACAGTCCCCTCCGATACGCCCAGCTGATTGGCCACTTCCACGTACGGGCAGCGGGAATCCTTCTTCATGATCTCCAGTATCCTTTTGTCGAGGTTGTCTATCATCAAAATCACCCTGATTGCTTGATTTCGTAAATCATCTGCGCATAAGCCCAACTATAATATAAAAATTGTTATGATATCCTCTGCCCCTCAACGAAAAACATTATAGGCGGAAAGCGCTCAGCCGCCCCGTCCCTTCCGCGGGTCCTCTTCGCCGGTCATGTCAAGATGGACGTCCATCTGCGGGAACGGTATGTTTATCCCGTTCTTCTTGAAGGATTTGAATATGGCCTCTCTCAGCTCCCCGCCTATCTTCCCGCTGTCGTTGAAGTCGTAGACGTAACCGGTGAGCCGGATCTCGACGCAGGAGTCGAGGAACGCGGTCACCCTTGTGGACGGGAGGTCCACCGAGCCGTTGGTTATCACGTTGGGGTGCTCCTTCGCCGCGTCTTCCATGAGCTTCTTCGCAAGGTCGACGTCGTTGTCGTATGCGATGTTGATGAACACGGTGATCTTGTAGATCAGGCCGTCGCCGGTGAGGTTCACAATCGTGGACGAGGACACGGTGTTGTTGGGCATGATCACCGTCTCCTTATTGTCCCAGTTCTCGAACACCGTGTTCATGATGTTGACACAGGATACCTTGTAGATGGTGGCGCCGGTGCCGATCTTCACCAGGTCCCCGGATTTAAAGGGACGGGTCAGCAGGATAACCATGCCGCTGAAGAACTGATTGAGCACATTCTGCGCGCCCAACGTGATGCCCAGGCTCGCGATCCCCGCGCCGGTTATTATCGCGGTGAGGCTGAACCCCCAGGTGGACATGATGACCGCCACGGACACGACCGATATCACCAGTTTCCCCAAGAGCCGCAGCAGCGGCTCTATGTCGACATCCTTCTGATCTACGCGCCGATTTTTCGAGAGCTTGGCCACCGTATACTGGACGAAGATGAGGTAGATCTTCCAGGCTATCGCCGCGCCCAGCACGATATAGAATACGTTGAACCAGTTCTCCACCAGATCCACTATCTCCTCGGCCGCGCCGAAGACGCGCAGGCTGCTGTCGAACGCGAACAGCATCAGCACGAGAGGTACGAGTTTTATGATCCCGCTTTTAAGCTTATCTCCCTCCACCTTATGGTTGCGCACGAAGATGCGGAGCAGGGCGGGGATAATGATGATCATCGCCAGAAGGCCGACGGCCATCCAGAGCAGGAATGTGATCACCGCGGTGGCGAGAGGGCCGTTGAACGGCTCGGGAAGGGGGTTGTCGAACGCCCCCATTATTTTGTTGTAGGCGTCCCCGGACGACAGCGGGGACAGAACCACCAGATTCACCGGCACGGAAACGGTCGATACCTCCCCGGACCCGTCGTGCAGCGACGACACCCGCAGGAAAATGCCCAGGTTATATGTGTTGGCCGCCGCATACCTGTCGACGCTGACCGTGACGGTGACCAAACGGTATTCCTGTCCTTTAAGGACGAAATCCTTGTCGCTCTCGCTGACGGATATCGTTATGTCCGGCTCCGTAACGAACTCTATGGACACCATCCTGTAGTTGGTTATGTCGTTCGCCGCGTAGCCGAGATAGTTGACGACCTCTATCCTGAAGTCGTCCGAGGACCCCGCGTTGATCTTCAGACTGCCCTCGTGTGTGCGCAGTCCGACATCCTCGGCGGCGAGCGCCGAGCATGAGGTCGCCATGGGCAGCATGAGCAGCACCGCTATTGCCAGAATGACCGATAAAAGGGCCGGGGCGCTCGCGGGTCTCATGATAACCCGGACCTTATGAGAGAATAAAATAATATCTGTTGAGGCGTTAGGCGGACCGTGGAAACGGAGGAGATGCTCGGGATATCGGCGTTCATCATTACGATGGCGGTGCTGGTGTCGGCGAGCGTAAGCGACTGGAGAAAAAGAGAGATCTCCGACACGCATTGGATGGCGTTGGGTGTCATCGGGCTGATAATGCTCGCATCTTACTCTGTGCACCTGACCGGATTCAGGTGGGAGTACGCCTGCCTGGCGGCCGGCACAGCGATGATCCTTCTGGATATCTTCTGGGAAAAGGAGTTCAACCCTCTTCTTTTCTATCCCCTCCTGGCCCTGCTCTTCATCGTCCCTCTGTACGGCAACATGCAAGAGGACGTTTTCCGGGCATGGGCGTCGGTGCCGCTGTGTTATCTGATCTTCTTAGGAATGTATGTTCTGGGCATCGTCAGAGGAGGAGCGGACGCAAAATGCCTCATCGTGCTTTCGGTCATGTTCCCTTTCTACCCCCGATTCTTCGGGGCACCGCTGATAGGCGTCCCGGACCCAGTCGGCCAGATATTCGTTTTTTCCGTGTCCGTCCTGTTCATCGCCGCAATGGCGGCGATCCCGGCCGTGGCGTATTTCGTGGCGAGGAACGCGAGGGAGGGCGGCTTTTCCAAAAAGATGTTCTCCGGATACAGGATGCCCGTATCTCAAGCGGAGAACGCCCACGTGTGGCCTCTCGAGGATATCGTCGACGGTGAGCCCTTCGCAATAAAGATACCGAAAGAGGACGAGATAGCCGACATATACCTCAGACTCAAAGAGGCGGGACATGAGGCCGTCTGGGTCACTCCCATGATTCCCTTCGTGATAATGATAACCGCCGCGACGGCCGCGGTGGCCCTGATCGGGAACCCGCTGTTCCTCATCTTTTGATTGGGAGCCTGTGCCTACATTGGGCGCAGCGGTCGCCGTTCAGCGCCACGAGGTCGACGAGGTACCCCGTGCGACGGATCACCAGCGCTCCGCAGTTCGGGCAGTATGTGTCGGAGGCGTCGTCGGCCAGCACGTTTCCCACATAAACATACTCCAGGCCACATTCCATCGCGGCCTCCCTGCACATGAACAAGGTCTCGACAGGAGTGATCGGAACGTCCATCATCTCGTAGTCCGGATGGAACCTTGAGAAGTGCACGGGGGTCTCCGGCGACAACCTGTCCCTGACCCAGGAAGAGAATTTTTCGATCTCGTTCTCGGTGTCGTTGTACCCCGGTATCACCAAGTACGTGAGTTCGAGGTGCACGCCGGTCTCGTTCACTATCTCGGTGGACCTCATGACGTCGGCAAGATGTGCGCCGCAGATCTTCACATAGAATTCGTCGGTGAATCCTTTGATGTCGATGTTCATGGCGTCCGTGACCCCGCACAGTTCCCTCAGCGGCTCCTCGCATATCAGGCCGTTGCTCACCAGCACGTACCTCAGGTCCGGCGCCTCTTCGACTATGTCCATGATGTACTCGAACCAGATCACCGGTTCGTTGTATGTGAATGCGATCGCGTCGAACTTCTCTTTTCTGCAGAACGCCACGATATCCTCCGGTGATTCGTATGTGGTGCGTTTCCTGCCCGAAGGGGATTTGGATATCGAATAGTTCTGGCAGTGTTTGCAGGACATGTTGCACCCGATCCCGCCCATGGAGAATATCTTGCTCTTCGGATAGTAATGGTACAGCGGCTTCTTCTCGATGGGGTCGACGCTGAAAGACGACACCTTCCCGTAATTGTTGGCGATCAGTCTTCCGCCCTCGCCTTTCCTCGCCTGGCACTTCCCAAAGCCCTCCTCCGATATACGGCATTTGTGCGGGCACAGGTCGCAGACGTACGCATCGCCGTCGCGGTGATAGTACCTCGCCTCGATGTTGGGATTAATGCCTGCCGTCGCCCATCGCCTCCCTTTTGTCAAAATAGTTGATGTACGGAGCGTCGTCGTTCGTGACCACGCCGATCACCGAGAAATCCACATCGTGCTCGTACAGCGCTTCCTTCTTGTACTTGTCGAAGGTGAACAGCAGTTCGTAGTCCCCGCCCCAGTACAGCATCATCTCCTCCTTTGATACGTCGGTCTCGGAGGACACGTCCTCGACGCCCTCTCCCTCGGGCAGGAAGGCCATGTGGATGTCCATCCCCACGCGGCTGGCTCCGCATATGCTCCTTGCCCCTTCGGCAAGCCCGTCCGAAAGGTCGATGCAGGACGTTACCGCACCCGACGCGGACAGGGCGGCGCCCTCTCTCACTCGGGGAGCAGGTTTGAAAAGCTGAGAAGACGTCGCAAGATCTTCGAGACCTCTCTCTATTGCGAAGAACCCCGCAGCCGCGGATCCGAGCGAACCCGTTACCGCCACAATGTCCCCCGGCCTCGCGCCCGATCTTAACATAGGGGTTCTGCCTTCCAGCGAACCTATGGCCGCGCACGATACCGCCCCGCCTCCGAACTTGGTATCCCCGCCGTAGATGTACGCTCCGAATGCCTCGGCGCATTCGTCCATGCCGGCCATGATGTCGTATAAAGAAACTGAATCGAGATCCGGGGGCATCGTAAGCGCGGCCAGCAGTCCTACGGGTACCGCGCCCATCGCGGCGAGGTCGCTTATGTTCACCGCGGCCGCCGTCCATCCGAATTCTTCGTAGGTCATGCCCTTAGGAAAGTGCCGTTCGAGCGTGACGCTGTCCGTACAGGCCACGACGCCCCCGTTGAAGGGGGGGATGACGGCCGAATCGTCTCCCGGGCCCAGTCCTGGCGGCTGCCTGATGACGTTCCGAATACCCCTTATGAGTTCCCTTTCCCCCAATTCCTTCAAAGAAGCCATTATTGGGAACGTATACGCTCGTTAGATAAGAATATCACTCCGGATACGCTTTGAACAACGCGGCCTACGGCCGCCCTCAAGTAATAATTAATATTAGAATAGACAATCCACATGGTCGGTCAATAATGAAGCTAGATATCAAATACGGCAAGGACGGGGTCCAAAGGACCGAGGTCCCGGATAAGAACTACATCGGAACATTCTATCCAATGGACGTCGAATGCAGGGACCCGGACACGGTGATAAACGAATCCATCGACAACCCCATAGGGTACGCGTCGCTGTCCAAATTCCTGGAAGGTGGGAAGGACATCGTTTTCATTGTCAACGACGGAACAAGGCCGACGCCTACCGCGAAAGTGTTCGACGCGCTTTCGAAAAGGATGGACCTCCGTAAGGCCAGATATCTTATCGCCACCGGCACCCACCGGGACATGACGCCGGAAGAGTACGACTTCGTGTTCGGAAAACATTATCAATCCCTAAAGGACAGGATCATATCTCATGACGCAAAGAAATCCGAGTGCGTGAACCTCGGCAGATCGAAGAACGGCACCCCCATGGAGGTCAACAAGATTGCCGTGGAGGCCGACAGACTCGTGATAATCACAAGCGTCGAGCCCCACTACTTCGCGGGATACACGGGAGGAAGGAAATCCTTCCTGCCCGGCGTGGCGTCGTTCTTAACGATAGAGACCAACCACAAACTGGCCATGAGGAAGGAGGCGCAGTCCCTGGTACTGGAAGGCAACCCCGTGCACGAGGACATGATGGACGCTTTGGAAGTGGTCAAAGGAAAGGAGATATTCTCCATACAGATGGTGCTCGACCGCCACCAGCACATCTACAAAGTGGCATCGGGAAGCCTGAACCCGGCTTTCGACCGTGCGGTGGAATGGGCCAACCAGGTGTTCTCCGTCCCGATACCCGAGAAGGCCGACATAGTGATATCGGTGGCGCCGTACCCCATGGACGTGGACCTGTACCAATCCCAGAAGGCCCTGGACAACGGCAAGTGGGCGCTCAAGGACGGCGGCAAGATAATAATGGTATCCAAATGCAGGGAGGGCGTGGGACACGCAACGTTCCTGACTCAGCTTTCCTCGTCCAAAGATCCGGAGAAGGTGCTTGAGAACCTGAGCAAGGAGTACAAGCTCGGTTATCACAAAGCGGCGAAGATGGCAGAGATAGCAGTCTGGGCAGAGATATGGGCGGTGACCGATCTGGACCCGGAGATGATAAGGGCGGCGAACATCACGCCCTTCCCGACGGTGGACGCCGCCGTTAAAGAAGCTCTCAGGCAGAGGCCGGAGGGAAGAGTAATAGTGCTGATGGATGGAAGCGTAACAATACCCAGAGTTGAGTAAGATGAGTGAGTTCAAAGCAGATAAGATAAAGAAAGTAAAAGACGCGCTGACCACCTGCACCATGTGCGGATTCTGCAAGGCCGTGTGTCCGTCGTTCAAGTCGATCGGATGGGACTCGGCGGTGTCGAGAGGAAGGATGATCATCACGTACGGACTCCTCACCGGGGACCTGAAGGCCGACGATTCCGTCGTGGAGAACATGTACACCTGCACCACATGCGCGGACTGCGTGAGGCGCTGCCCCTCGAACGTCGACATCGTGGAAGTGATAGAGCTGTGCCGCTCCGACCTCGTGGAGAGCGGGCACATACTTCCGAAACATAAGGCCGTCGCGGAAAGCGTCCTCAAATACGACAACCCGTATTCGGAAAAGGTATCTGTGGTCAAGACCCTAGGAATCGAACCCCGCAAGGCAAAGATAGGATACTTCGCGGGATGCACAGCGACCTACCGAGAAAAAAAGATCGCCGCCGCCTCGCTGTCTATACTGAAGAAGCTCGGCGCGGACTTCACCACCCTTGACGAGGTGTGCTGCGGCTCGGTCCTCCAAAGGATCGGCGTCGACGAGAAAGAAAGCGTCAGGCTGATGGAGAAGAACGTGGAGGCGATAAAGGCGCTCGGGATCGAGACGCTGATCCTCTCCTGCGCCGGCTGTTACCGGATGTTCAAGATCGAGTACCCCAAGTTCGTGGACGTTCCGTTCAAAGTGCTGCACATGGCGGAGTTCCTGGCGAAACAGGACCTCAAACTGAAACCGCTGGGTAATGTTAAGGTAACATATCACGACCCCTGCCACCTCGGAAGGCACTGCAAGGTCTACGACGCGCCGAGGGAAGTGCTAAAGAAGTTCCCGGAGATCAGTTTCAAGGAGATGAAGTTCAACAAATCCGCAAGCCACTGCTGCGGCGGAGGCGGAGGAGTGAGGTCCGCCTATCCGGAGGAGGCAAAGGACATCGCCGGAACAAGACTGGATGAGGCGAACTTTGCCGACGTGATAGTCACGACCTGTCCGTTCTGCGTCGCTAACCTCACAGCCGCGGCGGGAGACCGCAAGGTGAAGGTAATCGATCTGACGGAATTGGTTGACGGCAGCCTCTGACCATGCGCCTTTCCGACCTTCGGGAAAGGGCGGGCCGCCCGTTGATAATGGGAATACTGAACGTGACCCCCGACTCCTTCTCGGACGGGGGAGCGCATCTTTCCAAAAAGAGCGCGCTGGAACATGCTTTTCGTCTCGTTGAGGACGGCGCAGACATCCTGGACATCGGCGGGGAATCCACGAGGCCCGGTTCTGACCCAGTGCCGGCGGAAGAGGAGATAAGAAGGGTCATAGAAGTGATAAGGGAGCTTGCGCCGTCCGTAGGAATTCCCGTATCGATAGACACCTCGAAACCCGCCGTCGCGGAGGAGGCGGTAAAGGCCGGAGCCTCTGTCATAAACGACATCTGCGGGCTGAGGGACGAAAGGATGGTGGACGTCGCGGTATCTTATGACGTCCAGACGGTGATCATGCACATGCACGGAACGCCGAAGACGCTGGGAACGGATATGATGACGGGCGATGCCCTTCCGGAGATCAAAAGGTTCCTCTCCGAAAGGGCGGAGCACGCCGTCGCCAAAGGGATGAAGGAAAGGAACATCATCCTTGATCCGGGCGTCGGCTTCGGGAAGACCGCCGAACAGGACATGGCGATCATAGAGAACAGCGGATGGTTCGGCAATGGGTATCCTGTGCTCATTGGACCGTCCAGAAAAAGGTTCCTTTCAAAATATTATCCAGGCATGGACAGGGACGACGCGACCGCCGCCGCCGCCAAAGCGGCGGCGGACAGCGGCGCAGGCATACTGAGGGTGCACAATGTACGAAGGGTCCTGCCGTACCTCGGCCAGGACCGCCGCCTGTGAAAGCGGGTCACAAAAGAATGCCGGCGGCCATTATGACCGCCACGCTCGCTCCCGTGATCAGAACGAAGAGGATATTGTTCTTCTTCTCCTTTTTCGTTCTGGCATGGTCCTTCCAATAGCAGTCCTCGGTGCAGTAGGCCTGCTCGAAAGGTACGGGGTCCCCGCAGAATCTGCAGTGGTCGTGCTCAGGCAGTTTTGTGTGCATCGAAGCTTCATCGTTCTCATAGTTTATAGTCTTTTAACGACCGTATGGACAGACTGCCCAGCCGCACACGGCGGCATCCGACGCCCGGCGGGCCGCGGATATTCCCGTATCCCGCAGATAAAAGAGTTTTTAAGGATGCAGTAGGATAGACTTACAGGCAGAAGGTGTAACGGTCCCCCGGAGGGGACCGGACCCGCAACGCAGATTAGAGTTTGCTTCGTATCGGATCAGTGACGGATCGTAATGATCACGTCCTTGATTACAATACGTATATTCGGGGCGTTCTGGTTCTCAGCGATGTTATCACCTCCTGCCAGATGGTCCCGGGTTCGCCGTCTGTCGGAAGACACCGAACCCGGGCTTCCCATCCAAAACGGCCGCCGCTCCATTCTCACACATGCTTAAAAGCCTATTAGGGGGGGCTCCGAATTGACCGAAAGTGAACCCGTTGTTATGATGCGGGACCGGGCCTGCGCCCGTTATTTTGCGTCAGAGATCTTATTTTATTGAAGCTAAAACGGCCGCATATCCCCCACCGCCAACAGTTTATACGAAAAGCGAGTGAAGGTTAGCGTGAAGGCAAGGGAATACGACACCGATCGATTCGACAGGATGAGGAGGATAGACTGGCTTGACATGGACAGCATACGGAAGACCAGATGTCTCGTGGTAGGTGCCGGCGCATTGGGGAACGAGGTTGTGAAATGCTTGCTGCTCGCGGGGTTCGGGAACGTCACCGTTGCTGATATGGATGAGGTCGTCGCATCCAACCTCAGCAGATGCGTCTTCTTTAGAGAGGGTGACGGCGGCAGAAAGAAAGCGGAGACCGTCGCGGAAAGGGCCGGCTCGCTCTATCCCGAGGCCAGGATAGTCCCGGTGGTCTCAAGGATACAGGATATGGAGGACTGGAACTTCGATATCGTGTTCGGATGTCTCGACAACATCTCCGCGAGACTTCACGTAAACTCCCATGCAAGATACCATGGCATCCCTTATGTGGACGGCGCCACCGATGGGTTCAGAGGGAAGGTCCAGGTCGTGCTTGAGACCGGCCCCTGCCTGGAATGCGGGATCAACGGCAGCCACCTGAAGATCATCGACGAAAGGTTCTCATGCACGGGGAACGGCGTAATCTTCATGCCGAAGCTCGCATCGGAGATCACCACGACCTCCGTCATAGCCGCGATTCAGGTCAGGGAAGCAATGAAAATATTATCAGGAAGAAGGGAATTGTGTCTTAGGAACGTAATGTACTATGACGGGCTGTCGGGGACAACGACGGATCTTGAGATCCCGGAGGACAGCGGCTGCCCGAATCACTTCACGGAGGAATCAGAATGACCGTAAAAGTTACCGTGGTTAACACGCTGAACAACTCATCCATAAGGATGGAGCTTGAGCCGTATGAGTCAGTGGAGGACATAATCGACACTGCCGCAGAGTATTGGGGGAAAGATGCGGGAGCCTACGTCCTCAGAAAAGGATCGAAGCTTCTCAACAAGAGACAGAGCATCGACGAGATAAACCTCAGAGAGGGCGACACCATCGAAATGATCCCCGATCCGGAAGGCGGGAGCTGACATGGGCCTTGTAAGGCCAGTGCTGATAAGAAGGATCAACAATGAGATCCTCGGACTGAACGATCATCTCGGGATGAGGATAAAGGCCGTTCCGGAGGGCGCGGGGTTCCCGATCGAGATAAGCATAGCGCTCAAGAACACCCCGGCCAGGATATCCAAGGACGAGGTGGGCGGCGAACACACCTTCATGATCGTCGTGTCGGAGGAGTACCCTTATGAAAGGCCGAGGGCCAAATGGATGACTCCCATTTTCCACCCGAACATAATGATGCCCGAGGACGGGGGCTTCGTCTGCGTCAAGACCCTTGACAACTGGTCGTTCGGTTCGTCGCTGCTGTCGTTCGTGAAGGGCGTGGAGCAACTGATCGCGGATCCGAATCCTTTGAACCCGTACGGCACGGAATCCTGCATGGAGGCCGCAAAGTGGCACGTAAAGAACAAGCCCAAATTCGAGGCCGAAGTAAGATACGGTGGGCGCCGTGCCTAAGATAATCTCGGCCGACACGCCGGACCTGGAATTCAGAACAAGGCCGGTGAAAGGCGTCTCGCTCTTTGTGAGCGAGGATGCGATAACATCAATGACCGACCATGCGGAAAGAGGATATCTTGAGAACAAAGAGGTGATGGGTCTGCTGATCGGATATGTGATGAAGGACGGCGAGGGGACGTACGCAAAAGCGACGGACACGGCGACGTCCGGTCTGGATGCGGATGAGGCGAGCGTTAGATTCAAAAAAGAGGACATAGAGGACCTTTTTGCTTCTATCGACAGATGCGAAGGGAACGCCGTCGTCGGATGGTACCACTCGCATCTCGGGATAGGATGTTATCTTTCCGATACGGACATAAAGACCCATGTCGGTATATTCGGCGACGAGATCGGGTTCGCGGTCGTGATCGACCCATCGGTCTCTACCCTCGCCGTATTCTCCTGCGGCAGCACCGGGCCTCAGAAAGCCCCCATGATAATCCTGACCTGATCATACCCAGATAGCGTGTCTTCTCCGCATGTCGTCTTCGGTCACACCGAGTCTTTTCATCAGTTCGGGTATGATGCAGTCGAAGAAGAAAAGCACCGTATCCTCAAAGATGGTCCCCAGCGGGGCCAGTTCGGAATCGGTCTCATCCTTCTTCACCTTGAAGATGATGGCGGTGTCGGAGACCGCCGCGAGCTTGCTGGACATTGACGACGTCAGCGCCACGACGTGAGAGCCTATGCGCCTGGCGATCTCCGCCGTCTGAACAACGGAAATGGTCTGGCCTGTGTTCGAAACAAGTATGGTAAGATCGTTCTTTCCGATTATCGGAGTCGTCATGTCGCCCACGAAGTGGACCTTCAAGCCCAGCTGTACCAGCCTGACCGAGAACAGTTGCCCGATGAGGCCTGACCTTCCCGAACCGTATACGAATATCTTCTCCTTGGAGACGATAAGGTCCATCAGCGCGTTCCAATCGCTCTCGGGTACGGAATAAACGACGGCCTTGCAGCGTTCCTTCAGATAATCCATTGTCTCCCGCAAGGTCTCATTCCTCTGCGGCTGCGGCCTGCTCCGCCTTCCTCTTTTCCTTCAGAGCTTTCGTGACCCTTTTGATCAATACTCTTTCGTTGATGATCCTCATGTACATCGCGTCATGTTCCAGCAGAGGTGACGACGAGATTATTGTCGCTTCCGGGTTGAGGTCGCAGAGCGCCTCGGCCAAAGGTTCGAACTTAAGGTCCCCCTTCTTTATCGGCGTGAGCCTCCTTTCGTTGCCGTCGCTGTACTCGACGCCAGCAAAGGACATCTGGATCCTGTCTTTGCAGTAGGGCTCGACCTGCTGCAGGAGTTCAAGGAAATCCTCCGATTCCACAAGGGACCCGTTGGTCCTTGAATGATAGTGCGGGAAATTTATCACCGGGACCACCCCGTCAACGGAGTCGCAGAGGTCCAGCACCTGGTCAAGAGAGCCGTAGACCGATTGGTGGCCGCTCAGGTCCACGCCGAGCTTCGGGCGGATCTTGTTCTCTTTCCACCAGCCCATTATATCCGCGACATTCTCTTCTATGTTGGCGTCGATCTCGTCCTCCGGGATCTTTCCAGTATAAAGCCCCAGGCTTGTGACGACGATCTCGCCGTCAAGGGCGTTCACGATCGTAGCCGCCCTCCTGATGCTGTCCATGCATGATGCGGTCAGGTCGTTGTTGGACCCCAGGTCCATATAGTAAGGGGTGTGAAGGGAGATGTGCACGTCCAGTCTCTTCGCTATCTCCCCTATTCCGTAGAGTTCGCCGAAATTGCTTGTTATCCCCGACGGCATGAATATCAGTCCGTCCTCTTCCTCGATGAAGGTCTCGGGGTCGGACATCAGTTCGCCGCCCCTTTCCAGCTCTACGACGAAATCATCTTTGATATCCCTGATTCTTATCCCGACCTCATCCTCGTTCGGGTATCTTCCGTACACGCCCGCCCTGACCATCTGGATCCCCAGAGCGTTGAGGCTCAGGTTGTGCACATCCTCGATCCCGTCCTTGAGTGTCCTTCCTTTGCAGGACAAGGGTATCCCCGCTGGTCCGAATCTTATCATGATATCACCGATTGCGACATAGGAATGCTGGCGAGTATTAAATATATGCGCATACGAACAAAATAAAAAAGATATCCCAAGATAGTTTTATAAATAACCTCCCCATACGACGGTTACCCAATGTCGGGAGAGTCAGAAAATGAGTGAAAGCTTCAAAACGAATCCCCAGCTCATCGCCCTGATATCAGAACTCAAGGCGAAGACAAGGGAGAACGAGGCCGCTATCTGGCGAGACATAGCGCTTAGGCTTGAAAAACCGAAAAGGAACTGGGCCGAAGCGAACCTCAGCAAACTTGAAAGGTATGCGAAGGACGGGGAAACGATAATCGTCCCCGGAAAGGTTCTCGCCGCAGGAAGCGTAACAAAGAAGATAACCGTGGCAGCATACAGTTTCTCGGATGCTGCGGCAGCGGGCATAACCGCCGCCGGAGGAAAGACGATGACGATAAAAGAGCTCATGGAAGCGAATCCCAAGGGCTCCGGCGTGAGGATCATGAGGTGATGTTATGGTGACGGTCATAGATGCAAAAGGACTGGTCCACGGCAGGCTTGCCAGCAATGTCGCCGAGATGATCATGGAGGGAGAGGAGGTAGTGATCCTCAATGCGGAGGCGATAGTCATAACCGGCCGCAAGGAGATGGTCTTCGCCGACTTCAAAGCGAAGGTCGACCGCGGAGACACGACAAAGAGGAAAGGACCTTTCTATCCCCGCAGGGCGGATCTGCTTTTCAAGCGCTGCGTAAGGGGCATGATCCCCTGGAAAACGACAAGCGGAAGGGAGGCATACAGGAGACTCCACGTATTCGTCGGAACGCCGAAGCAGTTCGAGTCATGCGAAAAATTGAGGCCTGAAGAGGCAGACAGAGAGATCACCGGCAAATACACAACCCTGGGAGCCGTCTCAAAATTCCTGGGATCCAACGTGAGATGATCTCATGGAGCACGTAAACACAAGCGGAAAAAGGAAGACGGCGATCGCAAGGGCGACCGTCAAAGCGGGTACCGGCAGGGTGACCATCAACAAGGTGCCGCTGGACACATATGGTCCGGAACTGGCAAAGCTTAAGATCCAGGAACCTCTGGGCCTTGTGCCCGAGAAGGCAACTAAGGTGGACATAGCGGTCATAGTAAAAGGCGGAGGAGTGATGGGGCAGGCTGCGGCGGCAAGGACCGCGATCGCAAGAGGCCTCGTGGACTTCTATAAGGATGAGGAGCTGGAAGCGGTGTTCAGAGCATACGACAGAACGCTCATCATCAACGACGACAGAAGGAAACTTCCCAAGAACCCGCTCGGACACGGCGCCCGCGCCAAGAAGCAGAAGTCGTACCGTTAAGGTGATATCATGATAATACCGGTGAGATGTTTCACATGCGGAAAGGTGGTCGGAAGCGCGTACCCCGAGTATGTCAAACGTGTGGGCATGGGGGAGAACCCCAAGGACGTCCTGGACAGCCTGGGATTCGAGAGATACTGCTGCCGCAGGATGATAGTGTCACACGCGGACCTCATCGGAGAGATAGCGCCTCTCGGATAAACCATTTAACCAAAACCTATTCATGGGCCCGTGGGGTAGCTTGGTATCCTTGCAGCTTGGGGTGCTGTTGACTCCAGTTCAAATCTGGGCGGGCTCACCTACTTCTATCCTTATCGTCCGCTCTTTCGGATAAGGATAAATGGTTGTGCCGAACAGGGACATTGAGCATTGCGGAAGAATATGAGCTAGGGCATCCACTTGGTGCCGCACCCTGCTTTTCTTTTTGATGGCCCTCGACGTTCTTAGGGCCCGATCCCTCCGCGGATCCCTCTTGTATCCGCAGAACAGGGTCCCCTATCGCACCCAGACGTAACTCGTCCGTTTGATGTATATAATGGGTTTTCTATCTACAACATGGTTGTATCAATACATAGAATAATATATTACTATAATAATTAGTAATTAGGGGGGCTTTATACGAGATCGTTAAAGTACACTAACTTAGGGACAGGAACGTTCCGCTTTGTATTGTCGAAGACAATAACTTCAGCGGAAGCGCCGCTCGCAGAGACGGCGTTCTTTTTTCAAAGGGTGGTGTATGAGGGGGATACCAACGACGACCCGTATCCAACCGCCGCTTCGGTGGGGGCGCCTCTCTGTAGCATACTGCTCAGCGAGAGAGGCGCGTATACGTTCCCTTTCGTTGAGTACGGCTGTCCGGCTCATAGTGAGCCGGACGCCGTAATGATGAACATCGGCAATGAGCCTACGGGCGGTCTCGGCGCGAGACCGTCCGGCATGGGCGCATCACCCCACTCATTGCCAACGGATCCTTTAGGCAGCATTGCTGCTGACGGACACGGCGGTTCCACCGTCACATCCGTCATCAGCATTGCGGCGGGAATGTACACAGCCACCAACACTGTGGGCTCGGCGGACGGCAACCATAACCCCCTCTGGCCCGCAATTTTGGAACGGGCCGCACAGCGGAGGCTGGTACCTCGATATCGTTTGCCTATGTCGCGGATCCGTCGTTCATCGGAACATCGGCTGCCTGCGGGGAAGGCAGCCTCGGAAAGAAACAACAACAAAACAATCTGAACACATACGCCGGCAGCTGCTTCGCGGAGTCTCCTCCTTGGGCACCGGGGGCATGCGGCCGGCGTATTTTTTATTCTCGCAATGAGGGTGTGAACCGCGCGTTCTGAAACATCCCCTGACAAAACGTTCTGTTAACCCGGAACATTGCATGGTGAAGATAAGCATGAATCGAAAAGGCATGCCGCAGTAAAAGACCAAAAGGAGGTTTGATAAACGGTTTGCAAAGAATCTTTATTCCATCGCCATGTTGAATGCGAACACCGCAATCTCTTTGCAGTATTCCGACAGCCTCTTCGAGCTGAACATGATCACTTCGTTGGCGGACGCACAGATGCTGGTCGCCGCCAAGTTTGGTCTTGAGGCCATGTCGGTCCCTCTGATCATCTCGTCAGCCTCTTTTATGGACTGCTCGGCCAGTGCGATGTCTTTTTCGATCCAGCTCTTCACGGCCTTTGCTAGGAGATTGTTGATCTTCAGACCGAACATGTGAGCGTCTTTGTCGATGTTGTCCACATCGCCGCATTTTCCGATGAATATGAGATAATCAGACATTGTGATGACATAGTCACCGATGCCCTCCAGCACTCTGCTCATGGAGAGACAGGCGGTCATCTCCGATAGCGGAAGATTGATCTTGTGGGACGCGGCCGCATCCTTCTGATAGATGTTGCACTGTCTGGATGTCAGCCAATATATCCGATCTATCTCCATGTCCCTGGATCTCATATCCTTTATGTTCTCATAATTCCCCGTGTAGGCAGCCTCGTATAGATCGAAGATCATGCTCTTGACCAGCAGCCCCATCCGTTCGATTATCTTCTTGGGATCGATGGCGTCATGCTCAATCAGATTCGCAACGAGGATGTGCGAATCGTCGGCTTCGATCATTTCCAGGCCGACGGCGGTCTGTACGAAGTTCGTGACCGCCGACGTTACCATGCTGGACATAGGCTGAGCCGATTTGATCAGCATCGTCGAATGCCCCGCTATGTACGCCCCTACGAGCTGCCTATATAGAAATCCCCGGTCCATCATGTTTGTGGCATCGATGACCTTCGTACTGCGCTTGGGAATAGGCGCCGTGCCTTTAGGATACAGAGACAATGTTCCATCAGGTTGTGCCTGAAGTCCCACCGTGTCGTTCTTGTTAAGTCCAACTGCATTTGCCCATTCTTTAGGAAGAGTAATCATGAATGAGGACCCCCCCGTGATTTGCACACGTCTTACATCCATGAAGGTCCGAAAGGTAAGAGAGAATATAAAATCTGCTTTTTTCTGGCACTATAGAATATATTATATATGGAGCTACAACCATTTTTACTATGTACGTAATGATTATATATTTGAATTAAAGCGCCTTCTGCGGACTCTTTTTGACCCCCTCCTACAAACGGAAAAGCACGCCCCACGATCTCTCAGCAGGCGCCATTTCCGCAGTGGATTCCGTCCGGTGAATCCTAAATGTACCGCTTTCGTCTTTCTTTACCTCCTATATACTATCGACTATGAAACGTCTTTGAAAAGATTTATATCTAGAATATATCGATAACCTCTGGGAAGATAAAATCATCTCCCACACAAAAAATGGGACTGGCCTATAAACTGCTCACAGCCCCCCTGTGGTCGTATAGGTCAGCCCACCCATTTTCTGATACGTTTTTCTGCGGGGGACCCATGTAAAAAGCCGCCCCCGCCGGCGCCCTGGCATCTTTATATCTCGCCACAGCCCGCATAATGATCTGCTCGAGATGCGGCAACAACGTTTTCCGGCTCGGGACGGGAGCCACACGAAATGCGGCACCAAGGCAGACCCGAACTCCCACCACGTAAAGTGCATAAAATTCGGAGACAGATATCCGTTGTGCGCAAGATAGGGACAACAGGGGACAGGCGGTGGGTGAGAGAGTGGGTCTATCCGGATTCGAACCGGAGTCAATGGCTCCCAAAGCCACAAGTATACCAGGCTAGCCCATAGACCCGCAGCCACTTGATGAAGATGAAGATATTAATGTTTGTCCCGGAACGGCCGGAGGACCATTTCCATCTTTGCGGTGAGCAGTCTTACGGCGTTCCCCCTGTGGGAGACGTCGTTCTTTTCGTCGATCGGTATCTCCGCGAAGGACCTCTCCCCGTCGTGGCTGAATATGGGGTCGTAGCCGAAGCCTTCGGTCCCCCTCTCTTCGTCAAGGATCACTCCGCCGCAGACGCCGGTGACGACGATGTCCCTGCCGCCTATGCTGCACCCGATGCA
>JAITCQ010000022.1 GCA_031283015.1 Candidatus Methanoplasma sp. | reverse complement strand
AAGCCAAGTCTTTAATAATGGCTCTTCATTCCGAGAGACAACGGGCAGGTAGATCAGTTGGAAGATCGCTACCTTGGCATGGTAGAGGCCGCGAGTTCAAATCTCGCCCTGTCCACTTTCAACTCTCACACAGATCGTCGGCGGTCATCTACAAGTGCATTTACAAGAGTAAAAAGCACTCTTCGCAACAAATCTTGGTTATTGAACAAATGATTATTCATTCGATCTTGAAATTGGGACCCATCTTCCGCTTTTATCGCTACCGATCCTTTGCAGGCATCCCTTACCTTAACTGAATTACGGACGACATTTAATAGATATTTGTCCAAAACCTTGAGTTCCAGTGATTGGCAGAATAATATAAATCTATCTTTTTAATTTCTAATTTAAGAAAAAAATCTCCTAAATTTTTTCTTATCCTAATTTTTAAGAAAGCAACCTTGCTTTAAATCACATTTAAGAAAATAATTCTGATGATTTTTTCTTAATTATGTCCGACCACCTGCAGAGACCTATTTTCCTGACCGTTATATGGCCCTCGGCTTTACAGGGGGATTAAAGGTTAAAATATATTGGATGAATACTCCAATAGGTGATTATTTGGAGGAAGTGATATCGCTCAAAGGCTTGTCCAAGGCGTTCAATAAGAAGACCGCCGTGGACAGCATCGACCTCAGCATAATAAAAGGGGAGGTCTTCGGGTTCCTCGGGCCGAACGGCGCCGGAAAGACCACGACCATAAGGCTCATCACCACTCTTTTGGGCAAGGATTCCGGGACCGTGATGATAAACGGGCACGATATAGACAAGGATCCCATAAAGGCGAAGACGAGCATCGGAGTGATACAGCAGCAGATCAGCCTCGATAATGACCTGACGGTCTTTGAGAACATGGTGTGCCACGCAAAGTACCATAAGATCCCCAAGAATATAGCTATGGAAAAGATAGAGAGACTGATCGACTACCTTGATATAGAAGAATATCGGAATTACAAGATAAACAACCTGTCCGGAGGGTGGAAGAAAAGAGTGTCGATCGCCGGCGCCCTGATACATGAACCGCCGATACTGTTCCTTGATGAGCCGACGGTCGGACTCGACATCAACGGAAGGAGGACGATTTGGGATATAGTGAAGCAGCTGAATTCCGACGGGACCACGGTGTTCCTCACCACGCACTATATCGAAGAGGCAGAGGTGCTCTGCGATCGGGTCGCGTTCATCAATCACGGTAAGATCGTCGAAGTGGATACTCCGGAGAACCTTTGCATAAAAGTCGGGTCCACGGCGGTCGAGGCCTTCGACGGACACAAGAAAACGGAGTATTCCTACTTCAGCAGCAGAGAGGCGGCCAATGCGTATGCGGGGACCCTCGGTTCGGAGTATACCGTTCTGATAAGGAACACGAACCTGGAGGACTGTTTTGTTAAAATGACCGGAGATTCGGTGGGTGATCAGAAATGATCGACAACATCAGAGAGATATGCAACGTGGCATGGGCCGACATACGCTTCATGAGACACACATGGGTGAACGTTCTCATAATGAGCATGATGAGTCCCCTCCTTTATCTTCTGGCCTTCGGCTACGGGGTGGGACAGTTCGTTTCCGACATGTACATACCTGAGTTCGATATGACCGTGTCTTACGTCACATTCATCATACCTGGTGTGGTGGCCCTTACAGCTCTTTCCGCATCGTTCTCGTCGGTATCCACAAGGATGAACGTACAGAGGCTCTATTACCATAACTTCGACGAGATGATGCTGTGCCCGCTCAGATTCTCCTCCATCGCCATAGGGAAGGCGATGCTAGGAATTATACGCGGTATTCTGAGCTGTTCCATCATCTTCATCCTGGGTTTAGCATTCACATACGCCACGGACACCCCGCTGCAGTTCAACATCGAATTCGTGATCACCCTGCTGGTATCATGCTTCGCGTTCTCCATGCTGGGCGAGACCGCCGCGTTCCTGGCGAAATCGCACGCAAGCATGGCGACGTTCAGCTCTTTGGTGATCCTTCCGATGACGTTCCTGTGCGGCACGTTCTTTGTGATATCGCTGATGCCGGGATGGTTCCAGGCCATATTGTATGCGCTGCCTTTGACCTATTCAAGCACCCTCATGAGGGAGGCCATGATCCCCGGTGTGGAATTCACGATGATGTCGTGGGTGTTCCTCCTGATACTGATAGCGATGGGAATAGCGCTGCTGCTGTTCAACATATATCTGATGAGATCCAGGAAGATATGAGGATACGGTGAGTCAAAAACTTGTTTTCGAATAAGGGGGAGAAATCCCCTGATTTTACTTTTTCCGATCGAATAGAGATGTCCCTGCGTTTTGTCTCTCTAACTGCAGAAGCTCCTGGCAGATCATTTGTCCCGATAGGGCCGACGGTCAGCTTTTCAGCGTTCCGATCTCTTCTATTTTGCCTTCGGCTTCCAGATAGAGTTCCCTGAGCCTTTCCTTCACGTCCTCCAGAGTGGTCTTCCTCAGGAGGACCGAGTCATTGCCGCCGAATTCCGAGACAAACCTTTTCGCTTCATCCCAATCCGGGAAGTAATTATATCTGCGGGAGTGGTCCCCGCCGTCGTACTCGACTGCAAATCGACCTATCCCGTCGCATAGTTCCTTGGGGCTTCCCAGAGCCACCATCTTTCCGTTGTTGAGTATCGCAACCCGGTCGCAGAGATTCTCCGCCTCTTCGATATAGTGGGTCGTGAGGAAGATGGTCGTTCCGGCGCTGTTGAGCTGGCGGATCATGTCCCACAGCATGTGCCTGGACTGCGTGTCCAGCCCGGCGGTGGGCTCGTCGAGGAACAGGACCTTTGGATCGTGCATAAGAGCGCATGCGATAGCGGTTTTCCTCTTCCAGCCGCCGGAGAGCTTGATCACCGTGTAGTCTAAAAAAGGGGTGAGACCCAGCACCGCGGAGATGCTCTCCATTCTCGTCCGGATGTCCTTCTTTGGAACTTTCTGAAGGTATCCGTGGCATATGATGTTCTCCCTCACCGAGATGTCCTTATCAAGGCTGATCATCTGCTGGACGAACCCGATCATTTTCCTTATTTCCTTGTTCTCCGAGGGTATCCCGAAACCGCCGATCGAGACAGTTCCGGACACTGGGCGTAGAAACGTCGTGAGCACGCGGATCATCGTGGTCTTTCCGGCGCCGTTCGGTCCGAAGAATCCATATATCTCACCCGGCCTGACCTTCACGTCGACGTTGTCGACGGCGGTCTTCTCGCCGAACCTTACGACTATCCCTTACGCATCGATTACATATTCGAATTCTTTTGCCATGCGGGGGCCGGTATTCGGGAGTGACACATTGGATGTATTATCCAACTGATTAATAACAGTTATGGACAGGCATGGGAAAAAGGCGGTTCAGTGAAGGGACGCCTCCGAACCAATCGGTAATAATATTAACTAATATGGATGTATCATCCAATATGGCGACAGAATTACCGGAGAAAAAAGAGAGAAAGATCGCTCTTGTTGTGGTCGACGTACAGAGGAAATTCACCGGAGGATCGATACCTGAAAAGGGAAGCAAGGATGCTATAGAGGTGATCAACAAAGCGGCGGCGATGTTCCGCAAGAGCGGCAGACCTGTGATATTCATCTACTACGACGGGCCGTGCCACTGCGCCGTTTACAACAAGGACGACGGGGATGAGTATCTTCACGGCATAATATCGGATCCGAGGGACATACTTGTTCACAAGGAGCATATGAACTCGTTCAAAGATACCAAGCTGGCCGAGGCCGTTAGGGAATGCGGCTGCGATAGTATACTCCTTACGGGTATGGTGACGCAGTTCTGCGTTCTGGGAACATACTTCGGGGCGTTCGAACATAACCTGAGTTCGTATCTGCTCATAGGCGGGACGATAGCCACCGAGGATAAGTACAACGATGCGGCGTACGTATTGTGCAAGACGTTCACTCTCGAGGACGTCGAGGAGAACCTCCGCACCACAAAAATAACGGGAACCGCAAAGACCTGCGGCTGTGAGTACCAAAGGTGCGGCGCGGCGGGCCATTGAAAAAGAGCGGTCGCGCGGATGACAAAGAATCAGTACATATACAATGAAAGATATATTAAGTTGGATTATACATCCAAGTGATATAATGGAAAAGAGTCAGATAAAAATAATCGCTGTCGTGGCGGTACTTGTCATCGTCGTTGCCGGTGCGGCGGTAGCATTCTCAGCTATGTCGGATGACAGCGACGGAGACATCATAGACGGACTTGGAAGGAAGGTCAAGGTAGAGTCTTCGGATAGGATAGCGTCCACATCTGCTACGGTCACGGAGGTCATCTGCGGGCTCGCGGATATTCTAAGCTTGCCGGGGTCACCCAGGATAACAACCCATACAGTGTGAACTAACACGAAGCGTTCTTCCAAAGTGCAAAGTTTGCACTTTGGAAATTTGCTCCTCCGATAGAAAGAGGTTAAGACGTCGCAGAAGGAAACGGGATCACTTCTTGGCCGGTTCCCATTTGCAGCGTACCGGGGAGATGATCGCTCCCTCGTCCTTCAGGTCTTTGAACGCTTTGTCGACCTCTTTCCTGTCGATCTTGAGCGCCTTCTCCACTTCTCCGGCGCTCATGGGCTTTCCGTTCTTTTTCATCGCGTTAAGGACATCGTCTTTGACTGCCATGATATGGTATATACATCCAATCTATTAATCAATTCCTTATCCTGGGTTTCCAACCGGTGCGTCTCATGTGTCCGTTCTCGTCCGGCAGAGTGTAGCGGTCGCCCACCCTCTTCACCTGGAAGACGCAGCCGTGTCTCGGGCCGGTCATGTAATCGATAAGCTGGTACACGTGATCCACGCCGCTGTCCGGATCTATTTCGTGATAGCAGCGTCCGATCATCTCGTGAGGCTGAACATCATCGTCGACGGATATCATCATTGCTCCCAGGTCCTCGTGCATCCACAGCACCGTTCCTCTCTGCGATCTTATGTATCTCGGGCATGTGCAGGTCTCCCGCCTGCACTCCTCGCACCATCTGATGCCTATGAACTCGTAGTAGTCGGCTTCCGCCGCTCCGTATCTCGGAAAGCCGGCGGTCATGCAGCCGTCGTGTTCTCGGTCTGTTATTATCACGGTATCCTCCGAAATATATTACCTGCCGTTTTGATACTTAAACAGTTTCGGGGGGTGTCCGAAAATGCCCGAAAGTACGCCGAGAACTAATTTAATCATTAGAATGCATATGCGGTCTCTGATGTCCAAAGAAAAACAGCTGCTGTTCCCGTTCGCCGCCATCGCAGGCCAGGGGCAGATGAAGACCGCTTTGCTTTTGAATGTGGTAGATCCCGGCGTCGGAGGGGTCCTGATCAAAGGGGAGAAAGGCACCGCGAAATCAACTGCGGTAAGGTCCCTCGCCCAGATCCTTCCGGAGGTCGAGCATGTCAAGGGGTGCATATACCGCTGCGATCCGAGACCCGGCAAGGGACTCTGTCCGGCATGCGCCGAGGCTGCAGCATCCGGATCGAAATTTGAGTCCGAGAGGTCCCCCATGCGCGTGGTCGAGCTGCCGCTCAGCGCAACGGAGGATCGGATCGCAGGGACGCTGGACATCGAACACGTGCTGCAGACGGGAAAAAAGAAATTCGAACCCGGCGTGCTGGCACAGGCGAACGGTAACCTTCTCTACGTTGACGAGGTGAACCTTTTGGAAGATCATATGGTAGACCTCCTTCTCGACGCGGCGGCGATGGGCGTCAACTACGTCGAAAGAGAGGGGATATCCTTCGAACACCCGTCGAAGTTCATCCTCGTGGGGTCGATGAACCCGGAAGAAGGAGATATCAGGCCGCAGCTGCTTGACAGGTTCGGGCTGTGCGTCGAGATACGAGGGGAGAAGGACCTATCGATAAGAACGGAGATAGTTGCCAGACGGCTTGCGTTCGATGCGGACCCGGAAGGGTTCACGGAAGCATATGCGGAAGAGACCCAGCGTCTGAAGGACAACGTCCTGAGCGCCAGGAAGATCCTGTCCGGCGCCGCGGCGGACAAGGAACTCGCGGCCATGGCGTCGCACGTCGCTTTGTATTTTGAGATGGAAGGCCACAGAGCGGATATAACAATGGTGAGGGCCGCAAGAGTGAACGCGGCCCTGGACGGCAGGGCGCGGGCGGACAAGGAGGACATAGCGGCGGTCGCGCCGCTGGTTCTGACCCACCGCATGAAAAGAAAACCGTTCGAGGAATCCAAATTCGATGCCGGAGAACTAAGGATATGCCTTCAGGACCTTTGAGCCGCCGCTTTCCCTTCTCCGCGATAAAGGGCATGGAGGATGTGAAGAAAGCGCTCATGTGCGCCGTAGCGGATGATGATATCCTTGGCGTACTGATAAAGGGTCCGACGGGCACCGCGAAGAGCGTTATGGTCCGATCATTCATAGGGACGCTTCCAGGCAAGAGCATAGTGAATATACCGCAGAACGTCACCGACGAACAGTTGTTCGGAGGGCTTGACATAGAAGATGCCATAAGATTTGGGAAGACCGCCGTAAAAGGGGGGATACTGCAGAGGGCGGACGGCAATATCCTGTACATCGACAACATCAACCTGTTCGACCCGAAGACCCTGAGTTCTATTTTAGAATGCGCGGAATCTGGCAAGGTGATCGTCGAAAGGGAAGGGATATCCGCAGAATATGAACTCCGAACAACGGTCATAGCCACAATGGACCCGGCCGAACAGATGCTGCCAGACGATATAGCGGACAGGTTCGACATATGCGTACAATCCTATTCAGCCGACGATATAGGCGACAGGATCGAGATAATAACGTCCAACCTAGAATTCGAGGCGGATCCCGAAGGGTTCGCCGAAAGATATTCGAAAGAGGACTCGGCGGTGCTGCTTACTGTCGATAACGCAAGGAATATACTGAAAGACGTAGAAATAACAAGGTCCGACATCGAAAAGATATCTAGGGTATGCTTGGACCTGAATGTCAAAGGTCATCGCGCGGATATATCCACGGCGAGAACGTCGAAGGTCCTGGCAGCCCTTGACGGACGTACGGCGGTCTCGGATGCCGACATCAAGGCCGCCGCGATACTATGTCTCCTTCACAGAAGGAAGGATGCGGCAAAGGAACGGAACGTATTCCAGCCTCAGAGGGACGAATCCCCGCCGGAGGGAAGGGAGCGCGAGACGACGATCTCCGTCGGCGCCGAGGAACGGGAGACCGATGAAGGCGCCGCCGAGCATCCCGAACATACTCAGGACGAACTCTCCGGAGGCTCGGGGACCGGAGAGGACCTCGGCACCGTGGCGGAGATAATAAGTTCCGTCAAGGAAAAGCTGGAAGATATGGACAGCATCGAAGCTGTGCGGCTGCATAAGATAGCCGGAAAGACCGGAAAGAGAAAGAACATAACGGTTAAAAAGCGGGCAGGAAGGCACCGCGGATTCAAGATGCCGGAGGGAAGATCAACAGACCCAGCCTTCGACGCCACCGTCCGAGCAGCCGCCCCGTACCAAAGGATTCGTGAAAAGAAGGACCTGAGCATCAACATAGAGCAGCAGGACATACGGGAGAAGATACGCATCAGGAGGGACTCGTGCTCGTTCCTTTTCGCGGTCGACGTCAGCGGCTCTCTGGTGAAGAGCGGCATGATGCAGGACATAAAGAACGGTGTCAAAGCAATGTTAATGGACAACTACATACAAAGGGATAAAGTGGCGCTCCTCACCTTCAGAACGGGAGAGGTGAGGATATCCGTTCCGTTCACCCGTTCGATCGAAGGGATATGCGATATCCTGGAGAACACGATGACCGGCGACGGGACCCCTCTCGGTCCGGCTCTGCTGCTCATACGGGGATATATGATCAACTATGTCCGCAAGAACCCCGAAGAAAGATGCTGCGTGATTCTGATAACCGACGGCGAGGCCACGTACCCCGTCATAAGGGGGAAGGACGCGACCCTGGAACTCAGGAAAGTGACCGCCGTGATGAAGATACCCAACACGGAATGGATAGTCGTGGACTCAAGTCTCGTCCCCGGAAGGGTGAACCACGCGCTGAACCTCTCAAGGATGTTAGGCGGCAGATACATCAGATTGGAAGATCTTCAATTTGTATGATCGACCCGCAACCGTCATGCATCAAACAACCGTTTTATGACGGATTCAGTGTACACGACCCCTTAATCTGGATGCCTTGTGGCGAATAATATTTCTATAGATTTGCATATTATACTATATACAAAAAGAAGTGGGATTATGGTTCTTATAGAGGGGTTGCTTGGATTCATCGTGGGAGAAGTTTGCGAAAAGGTGAATGACCATTTTTTGGAATCCACTATAAAAAAGGAATTAGAGAAATGCTACAATAACAATCTAGCCTGCGTACCTCATCTGGACTCTCGACTGGAACGCTATTTTACCGATAAAGAGAACAAAAAAAGAAACATAGCGATCATTTTATCGAACCAAGACCCTCTTTCTAAAATCTGTCCTAATGAATTCACAGAGGATGAAAAAGAGGAACTTAATAGTTCTTTATTGAGATTTGTTGAATGTATTTTGAAAAATGACAAAATTAAAGAAATAATAGGGCCCGATGTAATAATAAGCACCGCGAAGGAGATTGCCGACATCAGAGCGGATGTTAAAAAAATCCTCAAGGAAGTAGAGCAGACATCCGCAAGGGCTAGGATTGAGGCAATAAATAACATCCCGCGTCCCAAAACGGGGTTCACAGGCAGAGCAAAAGAAATCGAGGATATAGCAAAAGCATTGAAAGAAGAAGGCTCGGCAGTAGTCCACGGCATTGGGGGGATAGGTAAAACTGAGATATGTCTCAGATATGCAAATCCCAGAGAAGACAATGTCGAAGGAACTGACAAGTCGTCCGGCACTCACACGGAGTCCCAGATCTATCACAATAAGGTACTGATATACTACGATGGAGAAAGCCTAAAATCCTCATTCGTCAACACAGAAATATTTGCCGGTATTGTGAATAGTGACGACAATGACGATGCAAAGTACAATTCAATTCTGATGTTCTTGAAAAGAAACCCCTCGCTGATCATTGTGGATAACTTCAATACAGAGAACGACCTCCACATGCAAAATCTTATTTGTGATCCATTGAAAACGATATTCGTATCACGGAACATAATCAAAGGTCTGAGGTCAGTTGAGATTCATGAGTTGGCTGACGCGGAGCAGATGGGGCTGTTCAGAAAGGAATATTTAGGAGAAGATAGCAGAGGAGACAGCAGCAAATCGAAGGTTTTGAAAGACGAATCAATTATCTGGGAAATCCTGAAAGAGATCGATGGCCATACAATGACCATAGTCCTAGTCGCTAATCTTCTTCGAGAAGATATATTGCTGACTCCAAAAGACGTGTTGAATAATCTGAAGAAACATTCCATCAAAGAAATTGCGGGGGAGGTGGATATAACAAAAGACGGCAAGCGGAGATACGATAAGATTTACAAACACATAGAGGGGTTGTTCGAGATGTCCACGCTGACAGAAGATGAGAAGTATGTATTGATGAACCTTTCTGTGATGCAGTTTCCAACCGACGCGCATCTTTTTATCGAAATGTTGGAATCGAAAGATGATTCCGAAACGCGCGATCGTTACAACGGTCTGATCTCTAAACTGATAAAGAGAGGATGGATCAGAAGAACAGACTTAGAAGATGGTAAAAAATTGCTTACGATGCACACATTGATATCCTATGTGGTTGAGGACACCACAAAGCCAGATGCAGAAAAGTGCGCGGTAATGGTGGAAAACGTCTTCAAGTTCATCCAAAAATTAAATCCCAGAGAACGGGAAAGATCATTCTCTTTGTTATCGATGGGAGAATCATGCCTAAAGCTCCCGAATGATGAAAAACAGAAATTACAACTGACTTTGATGACTGCCCGCGGGTTTGGTGAATTACATAGTTATAGTAAAAGACTGACCCATGAAACGGATGCCCTACATTTTAAGATAAAGCTGTTCGGCGAGGATAATCCGGCCACGGCGACGTCGTACAACAACATCGGCGGCATCCATGATTCGATGGGCGACCTTCAGAAAGCGCTAGAGATGTATGAGAAAAGTCTCAGTGGGATGTTGAAAATATATGGAAAAGAAGACCAAAGGGTAAAAGAACTACAAAATCTTTGTAATAGCTTATGTAATAAACTCAAAAGTTCAGACTCTGTTTGACGTATGCGGTCATTATTATATGGTTTAAAGGATATCTCAAATCATGGGTATTGAATCTATAACCGATTTCATTTCGGCGAATATTCCCGAGGTGGTGCTGTTCGTAGGCGGCGTGATCGCGCTGCTGATCGTTTACGCCTATCTCAAAGACAAGCACTCGACTATGTACAAGGTGTTCATGGCGTTGGGGGTCGTGTTCGGCGCCCTTATGATATTCCTTAGCGTCTCCACGTATACCGAATGGGAACTGTTCCCCGCGGTTGTGATAGCGGTTACCGGCTTCACGCTTGTGATAAGGCCGTTCCGGGAGGTCCATTTCGCGGTGATCGGGGCATTGCTGATCATGGTTCTAGTTTACCTCTTCCTCGGCGGCCTGGCGGGCACAGACCTGGATTTCCTCGCAACGGGCTGGGTGAGGGTAATAGTCGCGTTCGTGATCGGCGCGGTGGCGTTCATGATCATGAGCTTTGCCGAAGCGATCTTCAAATTATTCGGAAAGCTGTTCAACTGGTGGCCGCTCCTGCTCGTGCTGGCTCTGATCTGTATAGTCGAATCCCTACTCATGTTCTATGGGTACGGGTCGCTGTATGATTTCGTGACAGGCGGCAAGTAAAAGATCAAAACCACATGTAAAGCTTTAAATGATAGTAGACGATGGAGGTTGGCGGGGCCCGTGGCTTAGCCAGGATATAGCGCTGGCCTTCTAAGCCAGACGCCTCGGGTTCGAAAGTTCCTGACGAGGGGACCGAAAGTCCCGACGGGCCCGCCAAAGGATGCATCACTGCGGTGATGAGTCATCCGTGAAGAGGAAATAGCATGAAAAGAAGCTCACGCGCCTGGAAAAAACGCGGAAATCAGCGTTGGAAATGGCGCAAGAAGAAAATGAGAAGAAGAAAGAGAGCGGCAAAGTTACGCAAGAAATGATCCTCACAGTGACACCAAGGGAGTATAGGCTAACCTGGCAGACTGGCGGGCTCCAGTTATCGAGCGTGATTAGAAGAGCTTGCTGACAGTTGATGACTAACTGGAGCGATGACTCATAATTCGCGGAGGGTAGCTCCCTCCGTGGTGGAAACCCGCTGACGGGGGTTCAAATCCCTCTGCTCCCACCTTGCGTAACCTGCCGATTCTTTCAAACTGCGTTCGGCGCAATCTTCTCCATTCTTTCTCTTTACGGCAATTTTGTGCGATATCACTATGTAAAAAACAGCGGGGCGTACCGCCCCTAAGGCGTTTAGCTGGGTTCTTCGAAAGTGACGCTTCCCGTTATGTCTCCCGATAATTCCGAAGACACGGTTATGGTCGCCGACAGCACATCCCCTTGATATCCGAATCCTTCGCATTTGCCGTCTCCGCCTGTTCCCGAATCAGTATAATTCAGAGTGAAACTGCCCGTATCCTGCAGCGTTATCGACAGTTCGGCGTCGCCGGACACGTAGAACGGAACTTCCGACGCGAGCAGCTCGCCGTTATATCTGACCTCAAGCCCCGCCTGTATCGTCAAAGTTATCTTGACCGTTCCGTCTGCTTCCCTGTCCTCTCTATCGTCGGATGAGTCTTCCAATGCGTACACCCCGACAAAGAACAGCGCGGCCCCGGCGGCAACCGCCAGCGCTATAAGGTATATGTCTTTGGCCATTTGTTTTCCCTGCACGTAGCATGTGTTGCAGATATAGGTAGGTTACGCCCGGGACATACAAAAAATGGCGGTGTGGCGGCACCGAAAAGGGTTCGGTCAGGTCCAAACCAGCTTTGGCGGCGGCTACGCCGTCAAAGCCGGTCATGCATGGATGGAGCCCGGTTCGAAAGTGATCTCTCCCACAATATTTCCTGAGTGGATATCTCTGTTTATATCTGCATTGAATGTCACAGGCCCATCCGATTCCCCCGAATAGGTGGTCGAAATGCCGGGATTAAGTTCGGACCAATACTTTAATGTGATATATCCCGCCGAAGGCATCTTCGTCTGAAGGCTGACGCAGTTCTCGCTTTCGGGCACATAGAACGGAACGCCCGACGAGATATTCACACCGTTATGAGTGACAGATGTGATCGGACCGTTGATGGTCAAAGTAATTTTGATATCGTCGCTTTCATGTTCTTCTGCAGCCTTCTCGTTGTCTTTTGAAAGGATGCCCGATGCAAAGACCGCGACGACCACCACTGCTGCGGCGGTTGCGATCGCCAACACCACCAGGTATTTGGTTTGTACCATTTTATCTCCTCTGCGCGATAACAGGCGTTACGTATATAGGTAAATTGTCTCCCGGGAGGTTTGGCCGTCTGTCGCGGGGATAACGCCCCACGGCAAATCATTCCAGATATGCGGCTTGGACTGCATGTATGGGATGCCCTACGCTAAGAGCAATGCCGCCCGTCACGGGGCGGCTTACCAGATCCGATCGATCCTCTTTTCAGACAACAGCTGCCCCCGCCGTCTAACGCCATACGACCGTCTTAGAAGAGGAACCCGGCTAAGACGAGTGCAAGCAAGATCAGCACGACTACGACGATTATTCCGATTGCTGCTACATATACGATCTTGATATTAGTCACCTCGAGACAGAAAACGGTGTTGCATGTATAATAGATTGCGCCCGATCAGTTCTTGAAACTGTGTATCGGCGCCGGGATCCTGCCGCCGCGGTCGATAAAATCCTTGCACCCGTATACGCTGACGGGCATTATCCGAGAACTGCCGAGGAGGCCGCCGAACTCCGCCGTCTCCCCCGCTTTCTTTCCCGCGACCGGTATCAATCTGACCGCCGTGGTCTTTTGGTTTATCATGCCGATCGCCATCTCGTCGGCGATGATCCCGGATATGGTCTCCGCGCTTGTGTCTCCCGGGATCGGGACCATATCCAATCCCACCGAGCAGACGCAGGTCATCGCTTCCAGTTTCTCTATGCTCAGGGCGCCGATCTCCGCGGCGTACGCCATCGATCTGTCCTCGGACACCGGAATGAACGCGCCGCTCAACCCGCCCACATATGACGATGCCATCACGCCGCCCTTCTTCACTTGGTCGTTCAGTATCGCCACCGCCGCCGTGGTCCCCGGAGCGCCTGCGTACTCCACACCCATCTCTTGGATGATGTCCGCTATGCTGTCGCCCACCGCGGGGGTAGGGGCCAGGGAAAGATCGACTATGCCGAAAGGCACACCGAGCCGTTCGGACGCCTCCTTGGCCACCAGCTGTCCGACCCTGGTGACCTTGAACGCCGTCTTCTTGATCGTTTCGCAAAGGACCTCGAAATTCTCCCCCTTTACTTTCGATATCGCCATCTTCACCACGCCCGGTCCGCTCACTCCCACATTTATGACGCTGTCCGTTTCGGTCACCCCGTGGAACGCACCGGCCATGAACGGGTTGTCGTCCGCGGGATTACAGAACACCACAAGCTTTGCGCAGCCGATGGAGTCTCGATCTTTCGTTGCTTCCGCTGTCTGTTTTATCACAGAACCCATCAGCTTGACGGCGTCCATGTCGATGCCGGTCTTTGTCGAGGCCAGGCTCACAGAGCTGCATACCCTCTCCGTCCTGGACAGGGCGTCCGGTATGGACCTTATCAGCATCTGGTCCGCGGCGGTCATGCCTTTCTGCACAAGCGCTGAGTATCCTCCGATGAAATTGACCCCGATCTTGCATGCGGCTTTCTCCATCGTTTCCGCTATCCTCACGAAATCGCCGCTTGTTCCGCATGCGGACGCTCCCACAAGGGATACGGGCGTGACGGCCACCCTTTTGTTGATCACGGGGATCCCGAAATCCAAGCCTATCTCGTCGCCGACCCTGACAAGGTCCTTCGCGGAGGTCGTTATCTTTTTGTGGATGTTATCGCAGAGAACGCTCAGTTCCGAATCGATACAGTCCAGCAGGTTGATCCCCATCGTGATGGTCCTGACATCGAGGTTCTCGTCGCGGATCATCGAACTCGTCTCGAACACTTCGCTGAGCTCCACCATATCGACACCTCAGATCCTGTGCATCATGTCGAAGATCTCTTCGTGCTGGGCCTTTATGATGCAGCCCACCTTCTTTCCGACCTCATCTAACCCCTTCACGATCTCGGAGAACTGCATGGTGCATTTCTCCAGATCGACGATCATCATCATGTTGATGTATTCCTGGACGGTGGTCTGCTTTATGTCCAATATGTTTATGCCGTTCTCCGCGAAATAGGTGCATACCGCGGCGATGATGCCGGTATGGTCCCTTCCCACCAGCGTAACTATCACTCTGTTCATTCTTTACCCCTCGGCGTTCTTGTATATGGCGTATTCTATGGAGTCGACCAGCGCGTCAAGGCTGGCCTCTATCACGTTCTCCGATACCCCGACGGTGGTCCAGCTGCGCTTCCCATCCGTCGATCTTATGAGCACGCGTACGGACGCCGCCGTGGCGGACCTTTCGTCCAGTACGCGCACTTTGTAATCCGTGAGCCTTATGTCGCCGGCTATCGGGAACAGCTTGGAAAGCGCTTTCCTCAGGGCGTTGTCGAGGGCGTTGACCGGACCGTCGCCGTTGGCGGCGGTGTGCTCTTCGGTCCCTTTCGAGTCCATGACCTTGACGCTGGCCTCCGAGGTGAGCTTATCCCCCACGTTGTCTATGAACACCCTGAACCCGGTGACCCTGAACGGACTCTCCATCTCTCCCCTGAACCTTCTTACGAGAAGTTCGAAGCTGGCGTCCGCGCCTTCGAATTGGTATCCCTCCGCTTCCAGAGCTTTGATCCTATCGACGATGGCCTTGCTCTCGTCCGAACCCACGTCTATCCCGAAATCCTTCAGTTTCTCGGAGATGCTGGCCCTTCCGGCCATGTCCGATATCAGGACCCTGCGCTTGTTGCCCACGGTCTCGGGCGCTATGTGCTCGTATGTTCTTGAGTCCTTAGCGATCGCGGATACGTGTATCCCCCCTTTGTGAGCGAATGCCTTCTCTCCCACATAAGGCATCCCCGGGCTGGGGGCCAGGTTGGCCGTCTCTGAAACGAATGAAGAGAGCGCGGTAAGCTGGCCCATGTCCTTTATGTTAAGTTCGTACTCCATCTTGAGCGCAAGGTCGGCCATTATCGAGCAGAGGTTCGCGTTTCCGCACCTCTCTCCTATCCCGTTTATGGTACCCTGCACCATGGTCGCCCCTCTGTCAACGGCGACGAGTGAGTTCGCCACCGCCAGGTCCGAATCGTTATGGCAGTGTATCCCTATGGGGACATCGAACGAAAGGAGAACGTCCTCGACTGCGCCGGCCACGTCGTCCATCATGACCCCCCCGTTGGTATCGCACAGGACCAGCCATTCCGCACCTCCGTCCGCCGCCGCCTTAAGGGCGCTGAGCGCGTATTCTCTGTTGGAGAGGTACCCGTCGAAGAAGTGTTCCGCGTCGAACATTACCCTTTTCCCCGAATCCTTCAGGAACCTGACGCTGTTCCTTATCAGGGAGAGATTGTCCTCGAGAGGGATGCACAACGCGTTCGTGACCTGGAAGTCCCAGCTCTTGCCGAATATGCAACACCATTCCACCGGACACGCCGCAAGGTTCCTCAGATTGGCGTCATCCTCCGCGGGGATCCCCGGCCTGCCGGTGCTCCCGAAGGCGGTGAGTTTCGCGTGTTTCAATTTCACCCTTTCGGCCGCTCTGAAGAACTCGTCCACTTTCGGGTTGGATCCCGGCCATCCCCCCTCGACGAAGTCGATCCCGAACTCGTCAAGTCTTTTCAGGACCTCCAGCGCATCCTCGGAGGAGAACGACACCCCCTCGCTCTGCGCGCCGTCCCTCAGCGTAGTATCGTATATTATCACAGATTCTGACATTTTCCGCCCCGCTCCTTTCGGTCGTCCATTATGGAAACAAGATCGCTCAGTATCGCCGACGCGGTCTCCGTCCTGCCGGCGCCTTTGCCGGAGATCGTTATAGGTCCGGCCAGGTCGGTGACCACCTGCGCCGCGTTGAGGGTCCCGGTAATGCTCAGGGGGTGCCCTTTGGGCACAAGACGGGGGGCCACCTCCAGTTTATCGCCGGACATTTCTCCGATAAGACGGATCACCATGTTGTGTGACGCCGCCAGTGAGATCGCCTCGCTGGTTATGGACGTGATACCGGTTATGCTCACGTCTGAGAACGAGACGTTCCTTTTGAATATCGAGTTCGCAAGGATCACGACCTTGCATGCGCTGTCGTACCCCTCGATATCGTTCGCCGGGTCGGCTTCGGCATATCCCATCTGCTGGGCCTCTTTGAGCGCCTGCTCGAACGATTGTCCATTATCCATCTTGCTGAGTATGAAGTTGCAGGTGCCGTTGAGGATGCCGCGTATAGAGTATATGTTCTCGCCCACGAGGCTTTCCCTGCACAGGTTTATGATGGGCATCGCGCCGCCCACCGACCCTTCGAAACGGAACTTGCAGTTGTTCTTCCTGGCGATGGCGATGAGCTCGCAGAACTTGAGTGCCAAAGGCCCCTTGTTCACGGTTATCACATCCTTTCCGGACTCAAGCGCATGCCTTATGTTCTTCAGGCCTGCGCCGCCGGTCTTTATGTCGGTGGGGCTGACCTCGATCAGAAGATCGTACTCTACGGAATCCATGACCTTTACGGGATCCTGATACCCCTGCGTTCCCACCTTCCCGGTCTCCAGCTTCCTTTTCAGAAGTTCGTTCGGAGAGAGCCCAGACTGATCCGATACGTAAGAGGACGAATCCATGGCGCATACTATGGTCACTTCCTCCCCGTACCTTTCTTTGAAGAAATCCTTCCGGAGGATCATGACCTCCGCAAAGCCCTGGCCCACCGTTCCGAATCCGGATATGAGGATCCTCATGTCATAGCCCCCTGATGTAGACTATGCCGCTCTTCTTACAGGTGTCCATTAGGAAAGCGTCGAACTTCTTCAGGTCGCTCTCGCTTATGAGCTCGGCGGATATCATCGCCGTGCGGGTGGAACTCGCGTTCTGCGAGGAGAAGGTCACGTCGACGCATTCGAATGTCATCATCGTTGATGCTTCGTCGATCACTGATTCGACAAAGGACGCTTTGAATTTCCCCACCAGCATGTATTCCATCGTGAATGTTTTGTACACTGAACCTATCTTCGCTATCAGGACGTCCTTCTTCTTCCAGATGTCCTTGAGCTGGTCAAGCTCGGGCGTTCCCTTGATCTCGAACGTGACGTCAATGCATATCCTCTGGTTCACTATCTGTTCTCGATCGTGTACGACGCCGACGATGTTGCCGTTGACCAACGATATGGGCTCCAGTGATTCCACCAGGCGCCCCGGGAGGTCCTTTACATACAGCTGTGCATTAACCATCATTTCAATACCGCCCTCTGGTTTTGTGTGCATTTTACATAATTGTATCCTACTATTTAATCAAAGTACCAATGGGGTCCTGCCACATTTCGTGAGGAATTCACGCAGGCGGGCCTGGCATTTTAAGATGCGTCAGTCTCTGATCATAGACCAATTCAATTCTCCCGACAGTGTTGAGAGAATCTCACCGCCATTATACGTTTCATAGAACTGCCTCATTCTCCACAGGTTCTGTGGCGAGAAGTAGGAGAGTTCGAATAAGCTCTTCGGTTGTATTTGGGCATGTCGTTCACGACTGTTATTCTCAATTATATGATGAGATCATCATCTTGGGAACCGGTAGGGTGCGCACTTAATATTCGTGGGAAATAACTGCAAACTATACCAATTATTCGTGGGAAATAACTGCCATTATTCTTCACAATGCTGGCAACATAGAGGGATCGTATGAAACGCAAGATCGATAAAGAGCGGATGGTTATTCGGTTATACCTAAAAAATGGAACACATATGTTCTAAAAATCAGTTATATCTGAAAATAAGATAAAGATTTGAAAAGGGTTATCGGTTCAAAGCCCCCGCTTTGAACCCGAAGGCCGATGCGGGGGCTGCGGCATTCTTTACGGGAACATCACTCGCCCCCGTCCTCGTCATTCACGAACTCCAGAATGTCCCCGGGCTGGCATTTCAGCACGGAGCAGATGGCGTTCAGCGTAGAGAACCGTATGGCGCTTATCTTTCCGGTCTTTATATTGGAAAGATTGACGTTGGATATCCCCACCCTGTCGGCAAGTTCGTTCAGGGATATCTTCCGGTCCGCCATGACCCTGTCAAGTCTCAGTATTATCGTCATATGATCACAGCGTCTCGTCCGACTCCTTCTGAAGCGCCGCCCCGTAGCTGAACACCAGAGACAGGACATAGAACACGAACGCCACGAACAGCGTGAGCGGGCTGAAGCTGATCGCACCCTCCGCCCCGACGTCGAAGACATATTCCGCGACGCCGCTTAATATGGGGGCCACGATCGCGCACACAAGCACCAAAATGGCTATGGTCTTCAGATCCTTGACGCTTTCGTCGGTGAAGGGGGTGTTGTTCTTACGGATGCCCATGAACAGGTGGTTGACATAATACAGTATAACTATCACGAAGGCAACCACCGTAATGATCATCGCGCCGAGCAGCACGATCTCGCCCTTTGTGTTCAGCTCAGGTATGTTGTCCAGCAGAAGGTCTGGGTTGAAGGCGGCAACGACCATCAGGACGCATATCGCCGCGATGGCGCAGACAAAGAGGACCATGGCGATCTTTGCGATCACCCCTACCCACCAGCTTATCGTATTCAGCTTATCCAGATCACTACCCATTGCATCAACTCCGGAATAAAGATTATGTTGTCTTTCATAACAGAGGCCCTGTTCTTCCCGGCACGTTCTGCCGCACATGTCTTCTCTTTCGACATTTTAATCTCCGGATACAATATATATCGAGTATTATTTAATGTTTATCATTAAATATTTCATGCTATATGAAATAGGATCCGCACGGAGGAGCGGCCGTCTCAATCCATGGCAGCGTTGATGGTAAGCTCGGATATGTCCATGCAGTATTCCCCGATGCGCTTCGCGCTTCCCGCGATGAGACTGGTGGACGACGCCGTCTCAAGGTCCACTTCCACCTTCTTGAAGATCTTCTCGATCTTCGCCACTATCTTCTCGCCGTCCTCTATGCATTTTTCCGCAGCATCCATGTCGGTCTTCAGCCAGCCGCTCACCGAATCGCTGTACAGTTTCATGATCTCCTTCCCGATCTCTTTGATCCCTTTGTCGACGGCCACCGCTTTCTTCTCGTCCATCAGTGTCATCAGGTTCTTCGACAGAAGGACGGTATGGTCCCCGATCCTCTCGAGTATCCTGCTCACCGCGATGTGATTGGTCAGTTCGATGATGTTCGACCCGGTCTTCTTGCACAGCCACGGATCCTTCTTGTAGATGTTGTTCTGCCGGGATATCAGCCAGTGGACCCTGTCCACCTCCACGTCCCTTTTTTCCATGTCCTTTATGTAGGAGGGGTCGTTGTTCACCGCGGATTCGAACACGTCGTCGATCATCTTCCTCACCAGAATGCTCATCCTCTCCAGGCCTTTATGCGGCCGGAGTTCCGTGTGGTCGATCAGATCCTTTATCAATATTCGGAAGTTGTCCTCCTCCAGGACCTCCAGGCCTATCGACGTCTGCGTGAAGGAGTTCACGATGTTGATGACCGAATTCGAAAGGGGATGGTCGGCGTATGCCTCGATCATGTTGTGGCCCGCGATATAGGCGCCGATGAGCTGTCTGTAAAGATAATTCTCGTTCTTTATGTTCGCGGTATTGATCCTCTTTATATCTTTAGGGACCTCGACCTTCTTGACCGGGGAGACCAGGAGATCCCCGTCCGACTGAACTTCGACGTTCACGCTGTCGTTCTTCTTCAGCCCCATCGACTCCGCCCACTCTTTTGGGAGGGTTATCATGTACGATTCGCCCTGCGTGACCTGTATCCGTCTTGTGTCCATGTCTTTAGTATCACCAATTATGTATTAGTATTTGTTCTGATTCGTAATTAACGAATATTGTACATACGTACACATAGGCTTGCTTTTTACAACGAGCATGTATATATGCTCGATACAATTGTTAGATTTTCGGGGTGAAAAAACCTTGACGAACAAAACAACAATGATTGTTGCGGTTCTATTAGTCGCAGTGGTCTGCATCGCAGGCGCTTACCTTGTCGTCGGAAACGACAAAAAGGAAAACGTCACGATCAACGCGTGGGGGTCCACGACAGTCTCGCCGCTGATGATGGAGCTGTACACAAACTACCACAAGGAGCATGGAAATGTAACAATTAACATCGGCGGTAACGGTTCCGGTGAGGCCTACAACGCGCTCATCAACGGCACAGCCGACATCGGGATGCTGTCCAGGGCGCTCAACGCAAGCGAACCCGCTACCCCGCTGAAGATCGCCAGCGACGCCGTTGTCATGATCATCGATAAGAACGCGGGCGTCACAGACCTGACCCTTGAGCAACTTGCCAAGATCTACGCCGGGGAGTACACCAACTGGAATGAGGTAGGCGGAAACACGCTCAAGATCGAGCCCCTCGTAAGGGAATCGACATCCGGGACCAGAGCATGCGTCAATGCTATACTGGGACCCAAGGTGGGGATGACCGAAAGGCAGTTCGACGAGCTCAAGGTAGACAAGAGATACTCGGTGAAGGGCACAGAGGGTCACATGCTTACCGATGCCCAGAACACGACGGGAGCGATAGGATACGTTGGTCTCGGTGCCTCGACAAATATAGGGTCATCAATGACCGCCCTGTCCGTCGGCGGCGTCACGCCGTCGAAAGATACCATCCTCAACGGTACATACAGTATCTCCAGGCCTCTCTTCCTGGCTACGCTGGGCGAACCCAACGAAGAAGTGAAGGCGTTCTTGGATTGGATAATATCCCCCGCCGGGCAGAAGATCGTCGATGACATGGGGTTCGTTCCCATCTAAACCGGTCTGGTGACGTGAATGACGGAGGATGCAGCCGATGGGAACACAAGGGAGGGAGAGAAGGAAGTACTCTCTCATTTCAGCCCAAGGTTGCTATTTAACAAGATCATACACGGAGACAAAGCGAAACTGCTTCTCACGGCGGCAGTCGTATTGACTGTCGCCATCTTATTCTTGATCATAATCTTCGTTTCATACAACAGCATGGACGCCGTGAGAGAACTGGACCTGTGGCAGTTCTTCACGGGAAGCAAATGGTCCCCGAACACCGGCACATATGGGGCCGCATCGCTGATCACCGGAACGTTCCTCGTGGCCGGCGGCGCGATAATGATCGCGTTACCCATCGGACTCGGTATCGCGATCTTCATCAATGACGTGGCATCCCCAAGGGTAAGGGCGGTCCTGAAGCCTATGTGTGAACTCTTCGCTGGGATCCCCAGCGTCGTATACGGCTTCATTGGGATGGTCGTGTTGAATCCTATCCTCCGGGATATCTTCCCCGGCCATCTCAGTTCAGGAGCCTCGTGGCTCTCGGGATCCCTTATCCTGGGATTGATGGCGCTCCCCACCATAATATCGGTCACGCAGGATGCGCTCGGAGCCGTTCCAAGGTCCTATAGGGAGGCTTCCATGGCAATGGGCGCCACCAAATGGGAGACCACACGAAAAGTCGTAATGCATTCGGCCGTCTCCGGCATCGCCGCGGCCACTATCCTGGGAATAGGAAGGGCCCTGGGCGAGACCATAGCGGTCATGATGGTCTGCGGCAATGTCGCTATGATCCCAGAACCGTTATGGAACATCTTCAGCTATGCGAAGAGTCTGACGGCTGCCATCGCTTCCGAGATGGGCGATGTCGTCTACGGAAGCATCCACTTCTCCGCCCTGTTCCTGCTCGCGTTGGTGCTGATGGTCATCGTGCTCATCGTGAATCTGACCGCGCGCAGGATCGTCCTCAGGACAAAGAAAAAGATGGGAGAAATCGAGATGTCCCCTCTCGACAAAAAGATAAGCGCGATGTGCCGCCGGGTCGAGAGGCCTTTCGAATCGTACAAAGGCCACATCAAAGATGCGTTCTTTTTCGCCGCCATATTCGCGTTGGGGTTCATGATATCCGACCTATTCATCGGTATGACGGGCGGCATCGCCGTCGGCGCGGCGGCGGCAGGCGTACTGTTGCTGTCAAAAAGACTTTCTCGTTTCATCGGTCCGAAGAACGCGCAAAAGATCGTGTACTCCTCGTTAGGCGCGGTCGTCGTTTGCGTGATGGTCATACTGGTGGTGATGATAGGCATAATCGTTGTCAGAGGGTTGCCGGCCATCAGTTTTGAGTTCATATTCGACGTGCCGACCGGCGCGGGGCGCGCCGGAGGGATATGGCCCGCGATAGTGGGGTCCATGGAGCTGCTTATAGGAACCGCCCTTATATCGTTCCCTCTCGGGATATGCGCGGGGGTGTACTTCGCCGAATATGCGAAGGATACCAAATTAGTAAATATATCCAGACAGGCGATCGACGCCCTCAGCGGCACCCCCTCTATCATCTTCGGGCTTTTCGGTATGTCCGTTTTCGTGATAGCGTTCGGGTGGGGGTACTCCCTCATAGGGGGCTGCGCCACATTGGCGCTGATGGTGCTGCCCACGATAATCAAAACAACCGAGGAGGCCGTGATAGCCGTACCGAATGAGATCAGGGAAGCGTCCATGGCGATGGGGGCCAGTAAATGGCATACTGTGGCCAAGGTGGTCCTCCCCGCCTCGATGGGAGGCGTGATCACAGGATTCATCCTAAGCATGGGGAGGGCCATAGGCGAGACGGCGCCGATAATGTTCACTGCCTCCGTGCTGTTCAAGCTGACCGCCGTCGGCACGCTGCTCGAACCTGTGATGGCCCTTCCCTATCATTTGTACTTCTTGGTGGCCGAGGGAGCGTCTTACGGTGTCCCGGAACACATGAAATATGGTACAGCGCTTGTGCTGATGGCGATCGTGGTGGTCTTGTTCGCGTCGGCCTCCCTTATAAGACGCAGATACAACAA
>JAITCQ010000075.1 GCA_031283015.1 Candidatus Methanoplasma sp. | reverse complement strand
GGCGACGGCGTTCTGTTCGGCGTGAACGCCTCTGCATAGCTCGTGCCTCGTCCCGGAGGGTATATTCAACTGCTCCCTTATGCATCCCAGGTCCTCGCAGTGCCGCGTGCCCTTCGGGGATCCGTTGTATCCTGTGGAGAGTATGTGCCTATCCTTCACGATGACGGCTCCGACCCTCCTCCTGACGCAGGTGGACCTCCGCGATACCAGTTCGGCCATGCTCATGAAGTATTCGTCGTGGGTGGGCCTGTCCATATTCCCGGAATATTGTTGTCAATATAATTGCTTTAGGGCATCAAATTAATAATTAGGATGTATAATACCACATGTGGAAAAAGACACCAAGCATCTGATCATCATGGTCGCCGCGGCGATCATTATTATCATCGCTGCTTTCCTCTGCATCAACCTCGCATCGGGGGTCAACCCGCCGCAGACCGTCGTCGAGTCCAGCAGCATGCAGCACGGGACCGGATCAGAGGTCGGCACGATCGACACAGGGGATATGGTGCTCTTGATAGACAAGGACCGGACGGAGATCCGGTCGTACGTCGACGGCTACAAGACCGGATATCGGGCGTTCGGCGGGTATGGGGATGTGATAGTCTACGACCGGGGGCCCCTAGCGAATCCGGTCATACACCGCGCCATACTTTGGCTGGAATATAACGGCGACGGCACCTGGAGCGCCCCCAGTCTCGAGGGCTATCCTTCCGACAGGTGGTCCTGCACCAGCGGCGACGATTACACAAAAATGACGGGCATCCTTACGATGAGGTACATGAAATATGACGAGAGCGTCACCGCGACCCTGAATCTGGACGAACTCGTCAAGTTAAAATCCAGCGGCGGGTTCATCACCATGGGGGACAACAACGCCGGGGTCGACCAGCTGGGGGGCGTACCTTATGTGCGCGATCTGATACCTTACGAACAGATAAATTCGGTGGCTTGGATCGAGATCCCCTGGGTCGGAGCGTTCAAAATGATGTGGAGCGGCAAGGGGGCGGATCTTGACAAGTATGTTCCGAACACCATACCATGTCTTGCCGCCTTTGTCCTGTCCGTCATCTTCCTGCTTTTTGGATTCAGTTTCCTTCTTGATAGAATATATTACAGTCAATACAGAAGGGAGCTTCACAAAGAGATGTACGCCCCCGCCCCTTCATTTCTAGTGGAAGACGATAACGAATAAAGGATCACAGAAGTTTCATCTGTTTTCCTAATTTATATTTCAAAAGCGGTTCGAAAAGTTCGTCCTTCTTCACAAAGTCGATTATGTCCTTATTGATATTGAGTTCGATCTCTCTTGTTCTCCCGTTCCTTCCGAAGGACTTCACCCTTGCATGGATTATACCAAGCATATCCAATTCAGATATCAGATCTGCTATCCTCTTTTCTTTTAATGTGCTATAATTCAATATATTGCATATTTCTTTGTAAACGGAATAAACGTCACCGGTTATCACCGATGAGTCCTTCTCCTCATGGTTCTTGATTATGCTTCTGAGCACTATCTTAGACTGAACGGGAAGGGTCTTTATAACCTCTATCACCGCATCCAATTCTATCCTATTCCTTGCGAATATAACATGCGCTTCTGTGATCGAAGAGTCCCCGTTCCTTTCCGCTATATCCGCCGATATCCTCAGAAGGTCCAACGCTTTCCTTGCGTCCCCTGAATCCTGTGCGGAAATAGCTGCGCAGTACGGGACGACGCCTTCATCCATCACTCCCGGCCCAAAAGCAAGTTCCGCCCTTTTTTTCAATATATCCTGAAGTTGTACCGGATTATAAGGAGGGAACACCACCTTTTCCTCCCCAAGTCTGCTTTTTATTCTTGGTGAGAGAAGGTCCATGAATTTTGCATTGTTTGTCACTCCGATTATAGATATTCTTGATTCTTTAAGCACTTCATTCATTGTCGTTAAGAAATAGAATATTTCATCTCCGTTTTTCTGAAGTATCCTATCTATCTCATCCAACACAATGATGAACACTTTATTCTTTTTATCAAAGTGTTCTATTATTGTCTCATATACTCTATCGAGACTCCATCCTGTAAATGGTATCTTATTATCTTGATTATTGATTATTTGATTTGATATGTTGAAAAGTATTCCATACGGGTTGTCGACGATCTCGCAATTCACATAGATAAAACTGCAGTTCTCTTCTTCTGGGTCCGCTTTCTTCAGTTCCTTTCCAATATAGTTAACAACGGCGGTCTTTCCCGTTCCGGTCTTTCCCATTATAAGTATATTTGAAGGTTTATTCTTTGAAAGGGAAGGCGTTATTATATCTACTATGTTATTGATCTCATTCTCTCTGTGAGGAAGCTGGTCAGGTATGTAAGTGGTCTGTAGTATATTTCTGTTCTTTATAAGGACCTTCCGTTTATTCCTTGAAGGATCAAATATTGATTCACCCATTTGCAACCTCTCCCCGCGTACCCCCTACATAATCTATCGAATGTTATAATAGTTTCTTTCTAAGCATCCGAATATAAAAATATTCAATTAATATGATAAAATAGATTATATCATTGAAGTTCATACCGCTCGATACAAAGGTGTATTTCAATGAAAGGTTGGCTGGTCATTGCAGGCTGTATACTTGGGATAATAGCATTCATAGGATTCCTCTGGTTGATCGGGTCGCCGGAGCAGGCGGTCGAGGTCGTCGATCACCATTAAGGCCCCTGATATCCCGAGAATGGTTCCACTGGAAATATAGGGGTGGGGGCGTAAGGGTACAGTAATAACATAACTGTAGTTGTCATCTTAAAATCCCCCTGCCGAGTTCGTTCCCGTATGAAGATATTCGACCGTTACTCTTTTCTTTGCATATCGGTTGCCGCAATATTGATCATGGCCGCTCTAATAAACGAAAACGGACCCGCTGGGGAGAACGAGGAAAAGGAAAAGAACATCGTCGGCATAGTATACGACATAAAAGCAACGCAGAACGGCTTCACTTTCTCATTTGAGGGCGCCATTGGCGGGAAGATCAGATGCTTCTCCCGCGCCGAGCCCCATGAACTTGGAGAGTATTTCATAAAGGGAACATTTTCAAGCGACGGCGGTATGTTCTTTGTTAACCACATGGAGCCGGTCCGTCAGAACGAAACGCCCGCCGGTCCGCTAGAATAAGTTATATCACAATTGAAAGATGACCTCGTATGTACGTCGCGGTCGATGACACGGATTCCGTCAGCGGCAATTGCACCACGTTCCTCGCAACCGAGATCATATCCGAGCTATGCTCGGATATGGATATGATAGGATATCCCCGCCTTGTAAGGCTCAATCCCGCGACCCCCTGGAAGACCCGGGGCAACGGCTCGCTCGTGATGAGGTTCGGGAAGGGTAGGGGGGAGAGGATGCTGGCAGGAAACGTCTCCGGCCGGGACATCTTTTGCTACTCGGCCGCAACGCCGTACGAACCGGGAGAAAGCGACGTCATGGAGCGCATCATCCCGCTCATCGGGAGGTACAGCGAGCCGGATTCGGACCCGGGACTGGTGGTGAGCCGGAAGAAACCCTCCCCTTTGCTGTATTGGAAGGGGGTCAGGACCATATTGGAAAAGAGCGACGCGGAGCGTGAGATCCTAAGGGTCGGCGCGTTGAAATACGAGATGGGATGCGGCCGCGGCATAATCGGGGCGGCCTGCGGCATGGCCTGGAGGCCGCGAGACAGCACGCTCGAGATACTCACATACCGACCTAAGGAGAGATGGGGAACGGAACGCGTCTTCGAGCCGCTGTCCATAAGGGAAGCGGATGCCCGGCTGGGGACGACATTCAACAGCTGGGAAGAAAGAGCTCAAAAGGTTGCGATGGTGCCGTCCACGCCCTGCCCGATAATGTACGGTCTCCGCGGAGAGGACCGCGGAGAGCTGATGGAAGGAAAAGAGATCATCAAGACCGAACCGATAGAGAGATGGATGATATTCCTCACGAACCAGGGGACCGACGACCACGTCATCCGCGGATCCCGGGAACCGATCCCCAACAGATCGTACTACGTCGAAGGTACGGTGGTCGGGAGCGGGCGCATCGCGGGGGGCCATGTTCTAACCGAGATCGATTCGAAGTATGGAAGGATGATCGTCGCCGCTTACGAACCGTCAAAGGAGTTCCGTCTTCTTTTCGACAATCTCTCGGAGGGGGACGCGATAGGGGTGACGGGAGAGATGAGGGACGAGCCCAGGACCCTCAACGCCGAGAAGGTTCGTGTCATCCGCGTTGCGGAAAGGTTCGATAAGGTATCTAACCCGGTGTGCGGGGGCTGCGGGAGAACGATGGAATCTGTCGGGAAAGGCAAAGGATACCGCTGCAGACCCTGCCGCACGTCCGCCGAAAGACCGCTGACAGAAAAGGCGGTGAGGTGGGTGAAAGAAGGATGGTACGAACCGCCGACGGCGGCCAGGAGGCATCTGTCGAAACCGCTGAAAAGGATGGGATTGGAGCAGCCGGTCGAGTTCGTCAATAAGCGTATGTGAACACCGACACCAATATATACCACGGTCCCCACTTATGCCCATATCCTTGAGGTATATCTATGGAAGAAATTGTGATAGTCAGCGCAGCGAGGACTGCGATAGGGAAATATGGCAAAGCACTCAGCGGCATCAAAGTGACGGAACTAGGCGCGGCGGCGATCGGCGGCGCAGTGAAGAGGGCCGGACTTGCTCCAGCAGACATCGAAGAGTGTATCATGGGGAACGTGATCTCCACCGGCCTCGGGCAGAACCCGGCAAGGCAGGCGGCCGTCGGGGCGGGTCTTCCCCTTGAGATCGGATCGTACACAGTTAACGACGTGTGTGGGTCTGGTCTGAAATCAGTGATGAACGCCGCGGACGCCATCAAGGCGGGGGAATACAACGTGATCGCGGCGGGTGGAATGGAGAGCATGAGCAACATCCCCTATTACCTGGACGGCGCGAGATGGGGCTTCACCATGAACGACAAGGTCCTGACGGACACGATGGTGCACGATGGCCTCTGGGACATCTTCAACAACCAGCACATGGGCACCACCGGCGAGATCGTCGCGGAGAGATTCGGCGTCACCAGGCAGGACGCCGACCAGATGGCGGTGGACAGCAACGTCAAGGCCGCCGCCGCCCAGGCGGCTGGCAGGTTCAAGAAGGAGATCACCCCCTACGTGATAAAATCCAAGAAAGGGGACACCGTTTTCGAAGTTGACGAAGGAGTAAGAGCGGACACGACACTGGAGTCGCTGTCCGGTCTCAGGCCGGTGTTCAAGAAGGAGGGCGGCGTCGTGACCGCCGGGAACTCGTCCCAGCTGAGCGACGGTGCCGCCGCCGTGGTCGTGGCGTCAAGGTCCTGGGCGGAAGAGCGCGGCCTGAAACCGATGGCGAGCATAGTCGCATACGGAGAGAGGGGAGTGTCCCCGGAGCTCATCATGGAGGCGCCGATACCCACCACCCAGCATGTTCTGAAGAAAGCGGGGATGACGATCGACGACATCGATCTCTTCGAGCACAACGAAGCGTTCGCCACCGCGTCCTGCGCGGTGAAGAAGGCGCTCAACGTGCCGGACGAGAAGTTCAACGTGAACGGAGGGGCGATCGCCCTCGGACATCCCATAGGATGCTCCGGCGCGCGCGTGCTGGCGACGCTGGTCTATGCGATGCAGGACCGCCAGAAAGAGACTGGCCTGTGCACCCTCTGCCTCGGCGGAGGGAACGCGGTGACGATGATCGTCCGCAGAGAGTGAGACCCAGGCAACTGAAACCCTTTAACAAAACCCATTTCAGACCCGTGCGGGATCGGCATATCGCTGTATGCAATACCATTCTCGCCACGGGCTGCGAACAGGACATCCCGGCGACGGGTGTCCATCCGTTTTTGCATAAATATTATTTTTATCATCGCTATTGAACATGAGGTCGGCGGTAGCCGAAAGGTTCGCCGATCACCGCCGGGAGAATGTTACCATGAACGTCGTCACGCTCACAGACGAGCACAAAGAAGAGACCGAGCGCATTGCCGCCGGGACCTGGGGGAGCGTCCGCGTTGCTGTTCATCATGAGTTATTCGACCTGCAGGAACTGCCGTGTCTCATTGCTGTTTCAGACAAGCGCGAGGTGGTCGGTTACTGTTATTACCGCATCGCTGACGACGAGTGCGAGATCATGGCGATCGAATCCGTTGTTTCAAACACCGGGATCGGGTCTGCGCTGGTCAGCGCAGTGGTGTCAAAGGCAAAAAGCGAGAACTGCAAACGGATATACGTGAACACATCCAACGACAACACCCGCGCGCTGCGCTTTTATCAGCGGCGCGGGTTCGCGATGTGCGCCGTCAGGTGGAACGAATTCGATTATCTGAGGACGATCAAGCGGTCCATCCCGCTGATCGGCGACGACGGCATCCCGCTGCTGCATGAGATCGAGCTTGAGATGAAATTGTAATCTCTGACCATTAGCGATCCCGGTCGTCGTAAAAGTTACTCCCTGAAATAATATCTTCGATCCGACAGTAACTATATTATGATTCTCCGGCGATTCGTATGCATGGAGCTGGAGCGGATCCTCGAAAAGATAGAGGGATCGAGAGAGGACATGGTGCGCGTGATGTCAGATATGATCCGCATCCCGGCGTTGGCTCCGATAAACGGAGGCGAGGGCGAAGGCAGGAGAGCGGACATGCTCGCCGGATGCCTCGAAGGATACGACAGCGTCGTAAGGGTCGACGTGCCGGACGATCACGACCCGAGTGTCATGAGACCCAATCTGCTGGCGAAGAAGAACGGTAAGGGGAAGGGCACGGTCTGGATCGTGGCGCACATAGACACGGTGCCGGCAAACGATCTCCAGGACTGGGACACGGATCCCTTCGAGCCGGTCGTCAAGGACGGAAGGATATACGGCCGCG
>JAITCQ010000038.1 GCA_031283015.1 Candidatus Methanoplasma sp. | reverse complement strand
GCCCCGATGAAGTATATCTTTCCTGCCATGTTGTATTCCGGAGCCTAGATGGGTTACAAGATATAATAACTTGGCACATACATCCAACAAGTCCGGCGACAAAGTTCGCGCGGCGACCGGATCCCAATTGAATCCGGACCTCAACGGCATCTGCTTGGTTCAGGTATCTTCGCCCGTATGGTTGATATTTTGTCTGGATACACGAAATCAGACCCTCATTTTATCAAAATTTGGCCGAAAATGGACCCTCACTTTACCAAATAATGGACGAGATTGGCACCTCATTTATACAGAAGGCCATCGTCACGCCGTCACGGCCCAAGGCAATCCAAGGGGATCACGTGGACCCCGTCGTCACGGGTGTAGGCCGTCTTTCCGGATGCGGTCAGTATGGCAAGGAACGAAGGTTTGGACAAGACCCTGTCCCTGAGGCGCAGAAGGTTGTCAGCCGCCTCGTTGAAATCATGGGTTCCCTGTTTCACTTCTATTCCTCCCCATCTTCCGTCGTCCAGTTCCACCACCGAATCCACTTCCAGCGTGTTGTCTTTGTAATGGAAGACCTCGCCGCCCATTGAAGACGCGTAAACGGACAGGTCTCTGTAACATAGGGATTCGAACAGAAATCCTCCAACCCGGGGGTTCATGAGCAGCCTTTCCGGGCCGACTTTAAGAACTGCGGCGGTTATCGAAGGATCGGTGAAGTGATATTTGACCGGACCGCGGACGCGCGCCCGGGTCCTTATCTCCGGGGCCCACGCTCTTTGCTCTTCCAGAACGAATGTCCTCCTCAAAGCGTCAAGATATAATTCGACAGTCTCCTCCGCCGCCGGTTTTTCGCCCTTTGATATGTCTGCCGCTATGACTGATCTTTTCACTGTCGTAGCGCAGTTCCTTGCCAAAGACTCCATAATCAATTTTATCGTCAAAGGGCTGCGTTTTTTTCCATCGATGCGAGAATAGTCCTTCTCCCGGCAAGAATCGACATATGCCTTTGGTATTCTCATCGCGTCCGTCTCGTTCAACAACATGCCGGCTGGCCACCCCCCTCTGCAAATATGGCGCATCGCCGCGGGAATGTCCATTTTAGAACTGACAGACTCATATTCGGCGCCGTTGAAAAGGTTTGTCAGACCCACCGCCCCGCTGCTGTCCCCCGTTTCATAAAGCGACATCGTGCGCATATGCAGCCGTGCGAACCTGCCCGTCCCGCTGTGTAATGTGGATCCTTTTGCAGGCGTAGACGATCCGGTAAAGACAAACCTTCCTTTTGAAACAGACGAGTCCATGATCCCTCTGGCATAATCCCACAGTTTAGGGACTTCCTGCCATTCGTCTATCAGACGTGGCGGATCCCCGTCCAACGCTCTAGTGGGGTTGAGTCTCGCATATTCTGCCGAGTCCTCATTCTGAATGCTTATAGAGGACTCCGAGTGGTAGGCTCCTGTCCAACTCTTTCCGCACCACATCGGGCCGGTCACCAGTACGCCTCCGAACGTTCTCAGCATCCCCTCAAGCATAGGGTCGACGACGCGTGGACTGTATGACTTTTTTACTTCATCCCGTGAGAGAAATGTCAGGTCCTCCATGACGCTATATCCAGATAGTTATATTTATTATTATTTGTTTTATTAATTAGGAGTTTTGCAACTATTTTACTAGGAGTCTTGCAACTATTTTACTAGGAGTCTTGCAACAATTGAGGGAAAATCTGTGATCAAGACATTCTCAGCAGAAACACGGACCGATTGCTAAGTATTATAATTTGGCACATACATCCAACGTTGACCTGCCGGGAGAGTGAAATGGATATGGATGGAAAATCGAACATCGACGAGATGTACGTGGTCGTTAACAAGAAAAAGCTAAGGTGCGGCTACACCACAGGCTCGTGCGCCGCGGCGGCCTCGAAAACGGCCGCGACCGTGCTTCTGGGAGGCGAAAGGAAAGATACCGCCGTCATCGTCACTCCGAAAGGGGTGATCCTGTCCATGAGGGTCGAGGACATCCGCGTTTCGGACGCTTGCGTATCCTGCGCTGTCAGGAAGGACGGCGGGGACGATGTCGACGCCACCCACGGGATGCTGATCTGCGCCTCGGTAAGCAAAAGGACGGACGGCAGGATCGTGATCAAAGGCGGAGAAGGGGTCGGGAGGGTGACAAAGAAAGGTCTCGATCAGCCGGTGGGGAACGCGGCGATAAACAGCGTTCCGAGAAGCATGATAAAAGAAGTATTGGACGATGTCTGCGAAAGTTTCTATTACAAGGACGGGCTGACGGCGGTGATATACGCGCCAGACGGCGCCGAGATATCCGATAAGACTTTCAACCCGAGGCTTGGTATCGAAGGGGGGATATCGATACTCGGAACGACCGGGATAGTGGAACCGATGAGCGAGACGGCAATGATCGACACGATAAAGACCGAACTTAAAATGAGACGAGCCGCCGGCGAAGAGGATGTCCTGATAGTTCCAGGCAACTACGGCAAGGACTTCTCCGAAGAGATGGAGGGATCGGAAGATGATCGGGCGGTAAAGTGCAGCAATTTTATCGGAGACACGATAGATCATGCGAGAGAGCTTGGTTTCAAAAGCCTGCTTCTCGTCGGGAACCTCGGAAAAATGGTCAAATTGGCCGGCGGGGTGATGAACACCCATTCCAGATGGGCAGACTGCAGGATGGAGATACTGGCCTCCAATTCCCTGCTGGCGGGAGCCGATGCGGACACCGCGAAAAGAATAATGTCGTGCGTTTCGACGGACGAGGCCCTTGATGTGCTGGACGATGCGCGGCTGATAGAAAGGACGATGGATAGGATCATGGAAAAGATAGCTTTCCACCTCAATCACAGAGGAGACGGGATGAGGACCGAATGCATAGTGTTCTCGTCGAAATACGGGAAACTGGGCGAAACATCTGGTGCCAAAGAGATCATGGAACGGATCAAAAAGGAGGCGCGCCCGTGAGAATAAGGATAATAGCGTTTTCAAGAAGGGGTTGCGAACTTGCTCAGAAAGTACGTAAAGCGCTGAAACAGCACGACTGCACCATACACTCAAAAACGACCGCGGACGTGGCGGGAACGGAGAGGGTGGATGGCCCCGTCTCGATCTGGACGGAGAACGCCTTTGTATCGTCCGATGCGATCATATTCATTGGCGCCGTTGGGATCGCCGTGAGGTACATCGCGCCGTTCTTGAAAAGCAAGATAAAAGACCCGGCTGTGATATGCATCGACGAAAAGGGATGTTTTGTGATCCCCCTTCTCTCCGGACACATCGGCGGGGCGAATGATCTTGCAAAGGAGATCGCAGAAGCGACAGGCGCGGTCCGGGTCGTCACAACCGCGACTGACATACACGGAAGATTCTCCGCTGACTCGTATGCGACGAAGAACGGTATGCACATAGGGAGCATGTCCGCCGCAAAGGAGATCTCGGCGCTGATCGTTGACGATAGGAAGGTCGGACTGGTATCGGAATTCCCGATCCCCGGCGGGCCGCCGCCGGAACTGGACCTTGACGGGAACGGGGACGTCGGGATATTCATATCATACGGCAGGTCGAAAGGGCCCTTCAAAAGAACGTTAAAACTTACGCCGAGATGCCATATACTCGGGGTAGGGTGCAGAAAGGGAACGCCCTGCGAAAAGATCGAAGCTTTTGTAAAAAGGGTCTTGGAAAGAGAGGATATATCTGCGAATAGCATAAGAGCAGTGGCAAGCATAGACCTGAAAAGCAGCGAAGAGGGACTGCTCGAGTTCTCCCATAAAATAAAAGCGGATTTGGTCTTCTTCTCATCAGAAGAGCTGTCATCGCTTCCCGACCGCGGATTCACGCCTTCCGAACGCGTCAAGGCGGTGACCGGAGTGGACAACGTATGCGAAAGAGCGGCCTTCGCGGCATCGAAAAGAGGGCGCATAGTTGTGAAAAAGATATCCGAGGACGGAATGACCCTCGCCATCGCGAGAGAACCGGTCCGTTTGGGTAAGATGAGGGAGTGAGATGCGATCCAAAAACAAAGTGATATTGTTCGCAGGGACGACGGAAGGAAGACGGATCGCGGAGTATCTTGGGAACGCAGGGGTGGATGTGCTTGTCTGCGTGGCGACGGAGTTCGGAAGGCAGTTCATCGAAGAGAACGAACATGTCAGGGTCTCTTCGGAAAAGCTCGGCGAAGAGGGGATGAAACGTATAATGGAAGAAGGATGCTCCTGCGTAATCGACGCGACGCATCCCTACGCAGAAAGGATAACGCAGAGGATCAAGACGGCATGCGCGGAGACCGGCAGGGAATACATCCGTCTTCTCAGACCGGAAAGCGGCGAGAGCGAAGATGTGATATCGGTGCCGGACGTCGAATCAGCCGTTGAGTATCTGAAGGGCACGGAAGGGAACATCCTGGTGACCACCGGGAGCAAGGAGCTTGAGAAATATACAACGATCGAGAACTATCAAGAACGGGTGTTCGCAAGGGTGCTTTCCATGCCCGGCGCGTCGAAGTCCTGCGCGGAGATCGGGTTCCAGGGAAAGAACCTGTTCTGCATGCAGGGGCCGTTCTGCGAAGAGTTGAACTACGGCCTCCTGAGACAAGTGGACGCAAGATACATGGTGACCAAAGATTCCGGGGAACCGGGAGGTTTCGGAGAAAAGCTCATGGCCGCCCGGAAGGCCAGAACGAAAGTGATACTGGTGTCCAGGCCGGAAGAGAAGGATGGATACGAGTACGGCGAACTGATAAAGGTGCTTGGCAAAAGGTTTGGGATCGGGGCCGTTCCTGCCGAGGGGTTGTCAAAACGCAGGATAACCATCATCGGCATAGGCATGGGGAACGAGGACACGCTCACGATCGGCGCAAAGAAGGCGATCGACGGCGCCGATCTGCTCATCGGTGCCGAAAGGATGGTCGGGTCCGTTTCCAAAGGGCAGGATTCGTTCATCGAATACAGGGCTGGCCCGGCCGCCGCATACTTGAACGAACACCCGGAGTACAAAAGGATCGCGATATTGGTGTCAGGAGACACCGGGTTCCAAAGCGCGGCGAAGAAATTCGTCGAAACGATCGACGAGTCGGCGTTCGATGTTGATATAATATGCGGCATATCCTCCGCTTCGTATCTGTGCTCGAAAACAGGATCATCTTGGGACGACGCCTTCCTCATGAGCGCCCACGGCAGGGAGGCCAACATCGTCGGCGCTGTTTGCAGGAACAGCAAGGTGATCGCGCTTCTCGACGGGGAAAAAGGCGCGAGGGCGATGTGCAGGGAACTTGCGGAGTATGATCTGGATCAAGTCAAGGTCACTATTGGTCAGGACCTCGGTCTGGCGGACGAGAGGATAACGGCCGGGAAGCCGTCGGAACTTCAGGATCTGGAGTTCGGAAGTCTCTGCATAGCGATGATCGAGAATCCCTGCGCAAGCACGAAGAACCCCATCGGGATCCGCGACGACCTCTTCACGAGGGGCGACGCGCCGATGACGAAAGAAGAGGTCAGATCCCTCTCCGTAATAAAACTGAAGCTGGAAGAGGATTCTGTGCTCTTTGACATAGGCGCCGGGACCGGGTCCGTGGCGGCGGAATCTGCCTTGACGATACCTTACGGCAAGGTGTATGCGATCGAGAAGGAGAGCGATGCGGCGGAACTCATAGAACAGAACAAAAAGAGATTCAGAGTACCGAACCTAGAGGTTGTCAGAGGACGTGCTCCGGATGCGATCGAGGGACTTCCCGCACCTAGCCATGTGTTCATAGGGGGATCGTCGGGCAACCTGAAGGGGATAATGGAAGCGTGCCTGAAAAAGAACCCGAAGGTCAGGTTCGTAATAAATGCGGTCACGCTGGAGACGATCTCCGAAATGACAAGATGCATCGACGAATTGGACATCGAAGAGGAGGAATTCGTCATGGTCAACATATCCAAGTCAAAGAAAGCCGGCTCGTATCATTTGATGACGGCGCAGAACCCGGTATATATCGGCGTTTGCACGGGCAGAGGCAAGTGAGGCCGTTCTTTCGGAACGGCAGCGACGGCATGACGGTCGCGCATCCTTAAAACAGGTTTTGCAACGTTTTCAACAATGCTTTTTCAATGTTTTCAAAAGTAAGTTTGCAATAAAAAGAAAAAGACAGGCACCGCGGTGCCTTAAGTTTCAGTCCACGAGCTTGTGGTATTTGTACGCGGGTTCCCCATCATTGAAGCAGTATCTTATGGACGTGAAATCCTTCTTGAGGGCTTTGACATCCTCCTTCACCTTCTTCGGGTCCTCTTTTTTCTTGACGACGCGCGCGACAAGGTTGGCGACCTCCTTCATCTCGCTCTCTTTCATACCGACCCTTGTCAGCTCCTGCACGCCGAACCTGAGTCCAGAGGGCTTTACGGCGCTTGTGTCGCTGGGCAGCATGTTCTTGTTGCAGATGATGTTCGCATCCTCAAGAAGCTGGGCGCAATCCCTCCCGCCTCCGAACGCCGAAACGTCGAGCGCAATGGCGTGGGACCTTGTGAATCCGAGGTCGGGGCAGAGCACCGGTATCCCCAGCTCATGAAGGTAACCTCCGAGCGCCCTTGCGTTCTTGCATGTCTGCTCGGCGTAATCTTTAGCGAAGACCTCCATCTCCGCAAGCGTTATTGCCAACGCGGCCATGGCGTGCAGGTGGTGGCTCGACGTGACGCCGGGGAACACCGCTTTCTGGATCTTCTTCTCTTCCTCTTCAGTAAGGTTCGCGCCAAGGATCATGCCATGGTTCGGTCCCGGGAACGTCTTATGCGTGGACGACGAGACGATATTCACGCCGTCCTCGAACGGCTTGTGGAACTTTCCTCCCGCGATGAGGCCGAGGACGTGCGCGCAATCTTCCCAGACTAGACAATCGATCTCGTTGAATGCGTCCCCCAACTCCTTTATCGGCGGTGGGAACAGGAATACGGAAAGACCGAACTGCGCGATCTTCGGCCTTTCTTTTTTCAGGAGTTTGATCGTCCCGTCCACGTCGAGGTTCATGTCCTCGACGTTGAACGGGTAGTTCACGGAGCGCACCGCTCTCTGTCCGAACGCGCCGAACTCGCAGGTCGATATATGGGCGCCCTGCGCCAGAGCGCACGTTGTTATCGTATCCCCCGGGTTAGCGAAAGCGAAGAGGACGGCCATGTTCGCGACGGTCCCCGAAACAGGCCTGACGTCGGCGAACTCGGCTTCGAAGAGCTTCTTCGCTATCTCCGTCGCTTTCGTCTCCACCTGGTCGACGTAGATGTTCCCCTGGTAGTATCTTTTCCCAGGGAGTCCCTCTGCGTACCTGTCCGCGAAATCTGATATCAGGATCTCCTTCGCAAGCGG
>JAITCQ010000028.1 GCA_031283015.1 Candidatus Methanoplasma sp. | reverse complement strand
TATACATCAATGTACGTAATATTAAATAGATGAATACAATGGTCCAAGCATGGCAATATCTAAGGACATCAGGATAAGCTTGCCGCCGGAAGAGATACCCAAGAAATGGTACAACCTGGCGGCAGACATAGGAAAGCTGGAGCCTCCGCTCAACCCCGGCACGATGAGGCCCGCCTCGCCGGAGGATTTCGAGGCGATCTTCTGTAAGGAGATAATAAGGCAGGAAGGCTCGACGGAAAGGTACGTCAACATCCCCGAGGAGGTCAGGGACAACCTGATCTATCTCAACCGCCCGGCGCCGCTCCAGAGGGCGGTAAGGTTCGAGAAATACCTCAAGACCCCGGCCAAGATATACTTCAAGAGGGAGGATATGAGCCCCCTCGGAAGCCACAAAGGGAACACCGCCCTCGCGCAGGCATACTTCAACGCGGAGGAAGGGATCCACACCCTTACCACCGAGACCGGCGCCGGACAATGGGGGACCGCCCTGGCAATGGTCTCCAACCTGTTCGACATCGACTGCACGGTGTTCATGGTTCGGGGCAGCTACCATCAGAAACCGATGAGGAAGATGCTCATGAACACGTACGGCGCGACGGTGTACTCCTCGCCGAGCCCTCAGACAGAGTTCGGCAAGAAGGTCCTGAAAGAGCACCCCGAGACCACCGGGTCCCTGGGGATAGCGATCTCGGAGGCATGCGAGATGGCGGCGAAGGACCCGAACATATGCTACTCTTTGGGAAGCGTGTTGAACCACGTCATGCTGCATCAGAGCGTCATCGGCATCGAGACGATGGAGCAGATGAAGATCGGAGAGATAGAGCCGGACTACATGATCGCATGCGCCGGAGGAGGATCCAACTTCGGAGGGTTCGCATTCCCGCTGCTCGGAGAGAAGATCAAAGGGAGAACGGACTGCAAATTCATAGCGGCGGAATCGAAGGCCGCCCCTTCCCTTACGGAAGGGGAGTTCAAGTACGACTTCGGAGACACGGCCGGATACACCCCGCTGCTGATGATGTACACCCTTGGGCAGGAGTTCATACCCAAAGGGATACACGCCGGAGGCCTGAGATACCACGGGATGGCCCCGCTGGTGTCCTCCGCGATGGAGAAAGGGCTGATAAGCGCGCAAGCGTACGAACAGACGGAGACGTTCGAGGCTGGGGTAGCGTTCACAAGGACGGAAGGCCTGGTCCCGGCTCCCGAATCCTGCCATGCGGTGAAAGCGGCGATGGACCTCGCGCTCGAGTGCAAGAGGACCGGAGAGGAGAAGACGATAGTGTTCTGCATGTCGGGGCACGGAATGCTGGATCTCTACGGATACGAACAGTACCTGGACGGGACCATGCAGAGCTCGTCGATCTGAACCGCGGAAGAAACAACATCAACAGGCGGGCGTAACCCGCCTGCATCCTTATTTTATAATTTGCGATAACGCGCGATGCCGACCCCGGCGGCAGAAGCATACAATGATTAATCAGATTTTAAACATGTTTAATCTTTGGTCCGGTACGGTGCCGCCGTAAACAACGGCGCAGAACAGAACAATAAAATACGAACAGCCTTCTGTTGATATAAATGCCCGGAGAGCTGCGAGGGGACACGGTGGTCATCGAGGACCAGAAAGAAGGGACCCAATTGTACAACAAAGGGAACTTCGGATATCCGATGAGCGGAGGAGGTCTGGAACTGGATCTCATCGAGGCGACGTTCCTAGTGGAGTGCGAAAGACTGCAAGTTCTGAAGGACGGTCTGCCGATGCCGTTCGGGGACATCTTCCACTATTCGTCATCCCAGCACGACAAGTTCGACGTCTCTTATCTGGTATACCGAGATATGAGGAACCGCGGATTCGTCGTGAAAGCGGAAAGCGGCCTCTTCGATTTATCCGTATTCCCTAGAGGGTTCACCATGAGCAACTCCCGCCCGCGGTATCTCGTAAGGGCGGTGTCCGAAAGGGACGTCCTGGATCTGGATATGTTCTCGAAGGAGGTCGGGCACACGGAAAGCAAAGGCAAGAAGCTGCTTTATGGAGTGGTGGACGAGGAAGGCGATCTTACATACTACCATATGTCCACCCGGGACCCGAGCGGCAGTTCCATCCACTCGTCGTCGAAATACGCCGCGGAGGGCAGGCTGATCGGGGAGAGGGTGCTGGTGTTCAAAGAGAGCCAGACAGAATATCTGAACGGAAAGGGATCCTACGGTAAGATGCTGGGGAGCGTTCTCCAGCTGTCCCTGATAGAATGTTGTTTCCTTATGGAAATGGGGGACCTGAACGTCGATTCCCAGTCCGGGGAAAGGATGTCCCCCGAGGACATGGCGGAGCTGGGAATGAGGACCCAGGAGGAATTCGGCCTGAGACTGGACGCATTCAAGGACCTTAGACGAAGGGGGATGGTGGTCAAGACCGGGTTCAAGTACGGCGCGCATTTCAGAGTGTACGACGGGTCGCCGGAGGAGGAGCATGCGAAATATCTGGTGCATTCGGTCCCGCGGGATAAGATGATGATGTGGCCGGAGATATCCAGGACGGTAAGGTTATCCGGAGGGGTGAAGAAGGAGATACTCTTCTGCCGCGCGGGCGAACCTGTGGAATATCTGGAATTCAAATGGTTCCGACCATAAAACGGCAGGAAAGCAAGCAGAGATAATATATCCTCAAAAGGATACCTTTTTTGGAGAAGTGATAGGATGAATGCCGGAACAAAGATGATCTTGATCGGCGCGACCATCTTGGTCGTTGCGGCCGCCGCCGCGGTCATTCAGTCCCAGCCGAACATCAGTGGGAACGAGACGGACTTCTTCGTGCCGATAGAGAAGACCGGCGTCCCGGTCATTGTGGTCTCCGATTCAGTTGATCTTGAGACTGTCGCGTCCTATCTTGAGGATTGCTCGGACAACGTGGTCCTCCAAAACAATATGCCGCTGAACTTCACAAGATCCATAATAATCATCGACAGCGAGTGGGCAGTGTCCAAAAGCGACCTGAAGGTAAAGGAGGCGCTGGCGTCCGGAGCGGTCGTCCTCTATTGGGGAGGGTCGCCGGAAGCGTTCGACGGAGAGAGGACGGGGCTGGGAAGGTCCGCATTCCTTGAGGGCGCGTCGATGTACGGGATGTACCACTACCAGCCGTCGGATGCGGTGTACTGCTACAGCGCCGTCGCCGACGATCCGAAAGAAACGTTCGAAAGGTCGTACGTATGGGCGGATCAAACGGCCTTCGGCGGACAGCGCGGGCCGTATATTTGGCAATCAACTTACCCAGAGTGGCAGCATCCCGGGAACACGACCGCCTGCTTCGACGTCGAATGCGGCGGATACGGGTGGATGAGGGGTATGACCACTTATTTCTCGGTACATCCGGAATCCGCACCTTTTGTTTACGGAGCGCATTTCAGGCTGCAATCGATGCCTTATCTGGGCAAAGCGACCGCGGAGGCATACGTAGGTTCTCGGGGGGAGTACCAGGCGCAGTACAACCCGCTCAGCACATTCGGTCAGGAGACCATCTGGGTCTCGTCCATCTCGGGCCTGAGCTGGTCGTATAAGGGGTACGGCATAATCGTGCACAACAAAAGCGATATGTCGAAAGACATGATGAGGCTGGAACACGATATCGACGAATCCAAGAGGTTCGAGTATCCGATAGTCATAGAGCCTGAAAGGCTGTCCTACGTTTACTACAATGATTACACGGGCGAGGACACATACGGCATCCTCTTCTGCGAACGGACGTCGACGTTCGGTTCGGAATGGGAATGGTTCGAGGTCAAATGCAACGTGTCGCTGGAACGCAGTGGCTGAGTCAGGGACCCTTTATGTATCTGGCGTCTTTGCTGCCGCCGATCTTCTTTATCTTCTTCTCCCATGAAGGAATAATCATAACGCCGCATGGTCTTTAATTGTAGGTATTTTATTGCATATTATTTGTTGAAAAATATGCAATAAAAAATCGTTGGAAGGGGTTTGTTCAAAGCATGATCTCGATGCCGAGCTTCTCCGTCAGTTCCTTGTACCTGTTGCGGATGGTTACCTCGGTGACGCCCGCGACATCGGCGACCTCTCTCTGGGTCCTGCGCTCGTTGCAGATTATTGACGAGATGTATATCGCGGCGGCGGCGACCCCGGTGGGGCCTCTTCCGGACGTGAGTTCCTTCTCGGACGCGTCCTTCAGTATCTCGGCTGCCTTGCTCTGGACCTCCCCGCTCAACTTCAACTCGGAGCAGAACCTCTGGACATAGTCCTGGGGTTTCGTGGGCATTAGTTTCAGCTTCAACTCGCGGGTCATGAACCTGTATGTGCGTCCGATCTCCTTCCTCCCGACGCGGCTGGAACTCGCGACCTCGTCCAGTGTCCTCGGGACCCCGCACTGTCTGCATGCGGCGTACAGGGATGCGGCGACGACGCCTTCTATGGATCGTCCT
>JAITCQ010000086.1 GCA_031283015.1 Candidatus Methanoplasma sp. | reverse complement strand
TAAAAGAGGCCCGGAAGAGGTCCAGACCGGTGGAGGACCAGATCAAGGAGAGATACGGCTCTTATATGAAAGGCGTATCAAAGGACGTCTCCGGCGCGCAGAAGGAGAGGTCACAGTATTATTTTGAGAACGAGCACCTCGACGATCAGATGTTCAACTGACCGCCGCCCGTTCTCCTCTTTACCCTTTCCAGTCCGGCTTGAGCGCCGGACGCACCTACCCTTCTGGTCAAAACATGTCATTGTGGTCGACAGATAAGAGTCGGTCCCATCCATATTCTATGGTGGATTGGATGATTATACCAAATTAGTTGGATAATGCATCCAATATATTCAAATAAGAAGCAGACATTCAGTTGGATGGATAATCCAAAGAGGGAGGATATGATCTGCGGCAAGGTTATGCATACCAATTTTAACAAATGTGTTACTCGCACATCCGAACAGAAGAAGCAGGCCGCATAACATGATCCCTTTGCTGATCTCGCCGGAAGGCCTTAAGGTGCTCGTAGTTGGCGGCGGACCTGTCGCACTTCGAAAATGCACGCATTTTTCGGGCGCGGAGATCACCGTGGTCTCCGAGGAGATAACGGAAGGGATAGAGGATGTTGCAAGAACGATAATAAGAAAAAGGACGACCTCGCGGGAGATATCCGGCATGATGGACGGGTTCGGGATCATCGTGGCGGCGACCAATGACGCGGCGATGAACTCCGAGATAAGGGACGAGGCCCTGCGCCGGGGCCTACGCGTGAATTCCGCGCACGGCGGCGGGAACGTCGTCATACCGTCCGTCCTCAGAAGGGACGGCTACACCGTATCCGTATCCACGGAAGGAAGACTTCCTGTGTTTCCGCCCTTTGCGGTCAGAGAACTCGACGCGTTCCTTGACGAGAGATTCGATATCATGTTCGGCGTCCTTTCGGAATCGAGAAGGATGTGCGCGGGAAAGGGGACGCAGGCGGAACGCGCGGAATTCCTGAGAAAGGTGGCGTGCGACCCCGTTGTGGATGGGTTCGTCAGAACGGGGGATGCCGGGTCGGCAATGGAAAGAGTAAAAGAATTAGGGGTGCCGATGTGATCATCAGTCTTCACGTGACGCACTCTGGTGCCGGTGTCGAAGCCATGAGCAACGTCGTGCAGATGATGGAGTCTAACATCCCAAAATATCTGGGGAACACGATCTCCGGGAACGAGTATGTCATACTGAAGACGTGCAACCGTTTTGAGATATACGTAGGGAGCGACGACGCCGACGGCATAAAGAACGAGTTCGAGTCCTTCGTGAAGAACACGATACCGCGATCAAGGGAACTGAGCGTGCCGTTCATACTTCTGGGAAAGGACTCGGTCAGGCATCTTTTCAGAGTATCGTGCGGTCTGGACTCCCTTATAGTGGGCGAGGACCACATACAGGGCCAGGTAAGGGAGGCGTACATCTGCTCTAAAAAAGAAGGGCATGTCTCCAGGAACCTCTCCGCGCTTTTCGATCGGGCCCTGTCGGTAGGAAAGAGAGTGAGGACGGAGACAAAGATAGGCGCGGGTTCCGTGTCGGTGGGGCGCACGGCGGTGGAGCAGGCGGAACGGGACATCGGAGAATTGAGCAGTAAGACGGTCACGATCCTCGGCGCGGGAAGCATCGCCGCGACCATAGGGAAGAACCTTTCGGAAAGAGGGACACACACCGTTTTCGTGTCCAGCCGCACATTCGAAAGGGCCGCCCAGTTGGCGCACATGGTGGGAGGCACCGCCCTGAGTCTGGATTACCTTGTGCACACGATATCCGTGAGCGACGCGCTGTTCGTCGCCACATCGGCGCCGCACATCGTCATCACGCCGGACCTCATCAAATGCGCTGGCAAAAGAGAGCGGCCGCTCCTGGTCGTCGACGTTTCCGTTCCTAAGAACGTCGACGACGCCGTTAAAGACATCGAGGGCGTGACCTTGAGGACCATGGACGGTCTCAAGGAGGCGGCGGCCGAGCACATCATGAAGCGGATGTCGGAGATATCAAGGGCAGAGAATATCGTAAACGAGGAGATCGCCAGGATGGACGCCAGACACCTGGAGGAGAAGGCCGACATGATCATAGGGGAGATAAGCAGGAAAGCGGCGGCCGTGAGAGAAGAAGAGGTTTCCCGGGCGAAAGCAAGGGCGAGGACGGCCAATATCGACGATGTATTCGAAGATATGTCACGAGCCATCCTTTCGAAGATGCTCGCCGACACGTACGAGAAGATCAGAAGCTCCTCCGCCAAGGGGGAGAGCGGCGTCATCGACGCGGCGAAGGACCTATTCGGATTGGAGATAAAATAATGTTCCCGGCAGACAGGATGAGACGCAGGCGTTCCGGTGAAGGGATAAGAAGGATGCTAACGGAGACGAGACTGCATCCGGACGACCTGGTGCTTCCGCTTTTCTTTGACGAGACCATCGATTCGGTAAGATACACCGAATCTATGCCGGGGGTCCCGACGCATCCTCTCAGCGATGCGGAGAAGGTAGCGGAAAGGGTGTCGTCCTCGGGCGTTAATGCGGTCATCCTGTTCGGGATACCGAAACACAAGGATGGCATAGGCTCCGGTGCGGATTCGGCGGATGGCGTGATGCAGACCGCTGTAAAAAAGATCAGGTCGAGTTCGGACCTGACCGTCATAGCAGACCTGTGCATGTGCGAATACACAGACCACGGACACTGCGGGATACTTTCCGGCGGAGACGTGGACAACGATCTCACTATCCTGCGGTATGGGAAGATCGCGAACTCCTTTGCGGACGCGGGCGCCCACATAGTGGCCCCCAGCGGCATGATGGACGGACAGGTGTCGGCCATAAGGGAGGCGCTGGACGATAACGACCGCAAGGACATTCTCATAATGGCGTACAGCGCAAAGTTCTGCAGTTCGTTCTACGGCCCGTTCAGGGACATAGCTCACTCCGCGCCGTTCGCGGGCGGCAGAGGATCGTATCAAATGAATCCCGCCAACGGACGGGAGGCGATATCCGAGATAAGAATGGATATCGAAGAAGGAGCGGACATAGTGATGGTGAAACCGGCCATGCCGTACCTTGACGTGATAAGACAGGCAAGGAACGAATTCGACGTTCCGATCGCCGCATATCAGGTGTCCGGTGAGTACGCCATGATCAAGGCCGCGGCCGCGAACGGATGGTTGGATGAACGCAGGACGGCGATGGAGTCGCTGATATCAATAAAAAGGGCGGGCGCCGACGTATTGATCTCCTATTTCGCCGAAGAGATCGCAAAGGAGCTGAGAAAATGAACCGGGAAGCATCGTTCCGTCACTATCAGGGCATGAAAGCGCTCACTCCCGGCGGGGTGTCCAGCCCCGTCAGGGCGTTCGAGCCCAGCCCCGTCTTCATCAGCAGTGGAAAGGGCTGCGTGATCACCGACGAGGACGGCAACGGATACGTCGATCTGTGCATGGCGTACGGCCCGCTCATACTCGGCCATTCCCACCCGTCGGTGGTGTCGGCCGTGAAGAAACAGATGAATAACGGAACGGTGTTCGGGGCGCCGTCCGTCCGGGAGATGGAACTCATCGCGGAGATATCGAAAAGAGTTCCCTGCGCGGAGATGGTGCGTCTTGTGAACTCTGGTACGGAGGCGACGATGCATGCGCTCCGCCTGGCGAGAGGATACACCGGCAGACGCGGCGTCGTAAAGATGAAGGGAGGATTCCACGGTTCGCACGACGCGCTCCTGTCGGACATTTCGCAGAGGCCGTCGGGGAACGGGATACTCCGGGAGACCGCCTCGTTCACCCATGCCGTCGAATACAACTCGGAGGAGGATGTCGAATCCATTTTAGAAAAGAACGACGACATCGCCGCCGTGATAATGGAGCCGGTCCTCGGGAACGCAGGCGTGGTGCCGCCGAAGAAGGATTACCTCAGGAACGTCAGGAAGATCACCAAGAACGAAGGCATTCTGCTGATATTCGACGAAGTGATAACCGGATTCCGGCTGTCGGCCGGCGGGGCGCAGGAATTCTACGGCGTTACCCCGGACCTGTGCACAATGGGGAAGATAATGGGGGGAGGTTTCCCGGCGGGAGCGCTGGCGGGGAAGAGAGACATAATGCAGCTGCTTTCTCCGGCCGGGCCGGTCTATCAGGCCGGAACGTTCTCTGGAAACCCAGTGACGGCGGCGGCCGGAACGGCCGCGCTGAGAGAGATGACGAACGAGAAGTACGAATACCTGAACCGGATGAGTTCGGAATTGGTATCGTCCATATCGGATTCGCTGGAGGATAACGGTATTCCCGCAACGGTCAACGCCGTGGGATCGATGTTCCAGGTGTTCTTCGGCCCGGGTCCGGTGAACAACGGCACAGACGCGTCGGGATGCAATAGGAAGGTGTTCGCAGACCTGTTCAGGAACATGCTCGACTCGGGAGTATATCTTCCGCCATCCGCGCTTGAGGTCAATTTCCTTTCCACAGAACACGGGCCGGAACTTGGGAAACTGTCCGAGGCATTCGGCACGAACCTGAGGAGGATAGCATGATCATTGGAACAAGGGACAGCAGACTGGCGCTCGCACAGACCGATATTTTCATCAGGACCGCCGCTCCGCACTCGGGCCCGGCGATGACGGTAAGAACGATAAAAACGGCGGGAGACGCGGATCAGACATCCGATCTGAAGGATATCGGAGGGTACGGAGCGTTCGTGAGAGAGCTGGATACTGCTTTGATCGTCGGAGAGATCGATGTGTCGGTGAATTCCATGAAGGATGTGCCAGTGTTCAGGGGTTCTGAGATAACCATAGGCGCGGTCCTTCCGAGGGCCTCCTGTGAGGACGTGGTCCTTCCTATGCGGATCGGCGAGCTTCCTTACGGCGCGGTCGTCGGGTCCTCGTCGGTGAGAAGAACGGTGATCCTGAGGAGCATACGCCCGGACCTTGAGATCAGAGGTCTGAGAGGGAACATCGACACAAGGCTCGGCAAACTCGACAGAGGCGATTACGACGCCATCATCCTGGCGAAAGCGGGGCTTGAACGCCTGGGTATCGAAAGGGAGGTGCACTCCCTCGACATCGATGAGTTCGTGCCGGCGCCGGGGCAGGGGGCGATAGCCGCCGCCTGCAGGTCTTCGGATGACGAAGCGATGGATATCCTAAAAAAGGTCGACGATGCTGGCGCAAGGGCGGAGACGGAGGCCGAACGCACCTTGATGAAGATTATGGGCGGCATATGTTCGTCGCCTATCGGCATAAACGCAAAACGCGAAGGCGACAGATTGACCGTGAGGGCTGTGTTCTTCGACGGCGCCGTTATGAGGAGATGCAAAACCGCGATCCCGCTGCGTTACGAGGTCTCCGATCTGGAAAAAATAGCCGCCAAACTGAAGGGGGAGTAAAATGAACGGGAAAGTATATCTTGTCGGGGCCGGGCCAGGCGATATCGATCTGATAACGGTGAGGGGCCTGAACCTCCTGAGAACGGCCGACACCGTTGTGTACGACGCACTCATAGATCAGGAGATACTGAACGAGTGCGGGAACGCCGAGCTGATAGACGCAGGAAAGCGCGGGGGGGACCATAAGATGAGCCAGAACGAGATCAACGATGCGCTTGTCAAACTTGCCATGGAGGGCAAGACCGTCGTCCGCCTGAAAGGCGGCGACCCGTTCCTTTTTGGAAGGGGGGCGGAGGAGGCCGCGGAGCTGAGAAAGGCGGGGATAGAGGTCAGCGTCGTTCCGGGAGTATCGTCATCGATCTCCGTGCCGGAACTCGCGGGGATACCTCTGACCCACAGGGACCACACTTCGATGGTGACCATAGCCACTGGACACGAAAGGTCCGACCGCAGCGAAGACAAGATCGACTGGAAGAGGCTTGCGTCGATGGGCGGGACGGTAGTAATTCTCATGGGCATGAGCAATTCGGAGTACATCTCCAAAGAACTCATCGAGGGGGGAATGGACCCGTTTACGCCGGCGGCGGTGATCGTCCGAGAAAAGGGACGACAGAGGGCGGAGACCACCGTTCTCCGTTCTCTGGCCGCGATGATATCGGAAAAAAAGCTTGGGGCGCCGGGTGTGATCGTCATTGGTGATGTCGTTAAAGAACGGGACGCCCTAGGTGATCTGTATTGACCGTCATAGCGTTCACCAGACCGGAAAGAAGGCTGCGGGGGTCGATACTGCTGGCCGAGGCCGCGGGATTCACGGTCATGGCGGCACCGTCGCTGGAGATAATCCCTTGTGATATATCAGAAATGGAGCGGCTGTTCGGAACTATACGGCGCGGCGACATCGTTGTGTTCACATCGGCAACGGCGGCGGAGGAATGCGGGAGGTCCCCCTTATTCAAGGATTCCGTGGCGGTCGCGGAGATCGTTTCCATCGGTCCGGGGACGTCCGAGGCTTTGAACCGTTTCGGAATTGCCGCCGGCACGATGCCGGAGGTGTACAGCTCGGAAGGCATTGCTGAACACATGCGAGGGATCGCCGCGGGAAAGAGGGTCATACTGATGAGATCGGACCGCGGATCGCCCGTCCTTGACCGGAGTTTAAGGGCGATGGGCGCGGAGGTTACGGATTTTGAGGCATATAGCCTGAGACCGGCGGACCCGGCGCATCTCAACGAGATATTGGACGCGGGAAATTCGGGGAAGATAGACGTGTTCGTATTCACAAGCCCGTTGTCCGCGCTGTCGTTCGCGGAAGCCGCCGAGGATAGGGGGATAGATGCCGCGGACATGCTTAACAAAGCGTTGGTGGCCGCCATAGGCGGCCCTACGGCGGATGCGCTAGCTTCCATCGACGTAAGGGTGGATATAATGCCGGAGAAAGCAACGTTCGAAGATATGCTCTCCGCGATAAAGAAAAGGACCGATGAGAAAAGGTAAGCGATCAGGACAGGATCGAGGACTCGATCTTCCTGACCAGTATGTCGTTTATCTCCGGGCAGAGGCCCAGAGGTTCGGTGTAGAGCACAGTTATATTCCTGCCCCCTTTGGTAACGGTCCCGCCGCGGCCGCCTTCCGGTATCCCCAGCTTCCCGGGTATCTCCTCGGATATGTGGGCGCCGGAGGCAAGGAACATCGGAAGCATGATTATCCGGTCGAATCCGGCACCGATCATCTCCGCATACGAATCCTCTATGCTCGGTTCGTTGTATTCGTTGAATCCGACGAACACATTCCTGACGCCGGAATCCCTGAGACGGCCGGAGGTCCTGTTCACAAGTTCGCTGTTATACCTCAGCGGGGACCCGTGGGCGAATACCAGCACCCCGGTGCTGCCGGAACAATCCGTTTCTTTCAATCTCCGGAGAAGGATGTCCGTCACCCCCGGGTCGTCGCCAAAAGGTTCTTTATAATGTACTATCACGTCCCGGCCGTACCTTGACGACACCCTGCTCCCGTATCCTTCTGGGATACCAAGCTTGATCGGTATGTCCGCATCCGTATGTCTGCCAGGCGCGATGAACAAGGGGAGAACAACGATCTCCTCCGCCCCGTCCCCGACCATGGCGTACATTGTCTCCTCTATCGAAGGGTCGGTCATCTCGTTGAATGCGGTGTAGACCCTGTACCCTTTGTTCTTCAGCAAACGGGCGTGCATATCCGCCATCTCTTTGTTATGGGGAAGCCTGGACCCGTGTCCGATCAGCAGAACGAAGGTTTTCCCGGGTTCGGCGCATCTCATATGCTGTACCCCCTCGGCGTGATCATCCGCCCATTCGAAACATAGGTCTGGCTGTTGCCGACCACCAAGATGCAGAACATGTCCACCGCGTCGTAATCGATGTTCCCCAGATCCGTTACGGTCTTGCTTTCGTCCTTCCTGCCGGCGTTCCTTACGATGCCGACGGGGGTCGCGGGGGAACGGTATCTACTTATGATCTCCGCCGCCTTCCGAAGATGATCGGTCCGTTTCTTACTTTTTGGATTATACAGCGCGATTATCATGTCCCCGTCCGCCGCCCGGTCGATGCGTTTCATGATCAGATCGATTGGGGTCATCAGATCCGAAAGACTGATGACGGCCAGGTCGTGCATCAGCGGAGCGCCGAGTATCGACGCGGCGGAGGAGGCCGCTGTCACGCCCGGCACGGTCTCTATCTCTATGTCGGCGTCCATCTCATCTGCCAGCTGATAGATTATCCCTGCCATGCCGTATATCCCCGAATCCCCGCTGCTGACCATAGCGACAATCTTCCCTTTCTCTGCTTCCTCGATGGCGACCCTGCAGCGTTCGACCTCCTTCATCATCCCCGTGGCTTTGTATTTCTTTTCGGGAAAGTATTCCTTGAGGAGATCGATGTACGCGGTGTATCCTATGACTAGATCGGCGCCCTCTATGGCATCGACCGCCCTCAGCGTCATGTCCTCTCTGCTTCCGGGTCCGAACCCCACTACGTAAAGCTTTCCGGTCATCTCCCGGCCTCCTTTTGTTTCTTGACGATCACCGTGGTGAAATACCCGTACCTTCTGTTCTTATCAAGAGGCCCGATGTATTGGTCGTCAAGGCCGGCGTTGCTTATGACATACACATCGGCCCCGCCGAGGCTTTCCACTTTATCGGATATCCTTTCCATCGAACCGTAGGCCTTCATTATGACCACATTGTCAAAATTGTCGATGGCGGTGCAGAACAGGTCCGAACCTTCCGAAGCAGAGACCACCGCTAAGCCCTCCGTTCCGGTCACCAGCGGTATCTTCGCCTTTGCCGCACCGTCGCAGAACGACGGCACTCCGGGGATCACCTCCATCTCGAACCCCCTGCTCTCGACGTCTTTGCAGACGCGCATGAACGTGCTGTAGACGGTCGCGTCACCTAGAGTTATCATGCACACGTCATCTTCCTCCTCAAGCGTGGCCGCTAACTTGGCGACCGCCGCGTCGTAGTCGGATGATCTGGCCGCCTTATCTGAGGACATCCCGAACACGATCTCCATTATGCGTTTGTCAGAAATGTCCGCGGCCCCTTTGACGATGTCCAGCGCCATGCTGCGTTCGCCGGGCACTCTGGCGGGATACGCTATCGTGTCGCATCCCCCGATGATCCTTTTTGCCTTGATGGTCAGAAGCTCCGGGTCTCCCGGACCTACGCTCACCCCGTATAATTTTCCTTTCATGTAAATATCGGAAACGGATGGCCTTTCTGGCTATTATAGTTTGGCATATACATCCAATACATTATATAGAAAGAACGACCATGTATGCAAAAAATGGAGCATACATCCAACATGCTGGACCATAAGGAAGAACTCCGTAATATGAGGTGCTGAAAATGCTAAAAACAAATATGATCATGTCCGTTATCGCCGTCGCAGTCCTTGTCGTCGCCGCCGCGGGAACATACGTGATCCTCAATTCCGACGAACCTGAAAAAAAGGGATTATACAAATTGGACGCGACCGTCATCTCGGTCGATATGGGTAAATGCTCCGCGACGCCGGCGGTGATCGTCACCCTTGAGGACATGTACAAGGCCTATTACGGAGACCTTGTAAGAAACGACCTGACATTGGCCGACGCTAGGTCGGACGCGACATTCTGGAGCAAATATTGCGAGTGGACGCCGATAATAGAGTCAAACCCCGACGGCACGTTCGACGTGCGCGTCGCTACCAACGCCAAAGGCACCGAGACGAAGAACATCCCCGTCTGTGACACCGCGATAATACTTGGCACGATGTATTCGGAGACCCTATACTATCTGATATGCACAGAATACGGCACGGATGTCTATTCGGACGAAAGTTACAGCGATCAGAATATCCGAGATTACATGAACAAGACCGTCGCGGGCGGGATGCAATACTCGTACTTTGAAAGGGACAACGTCGACTATATGTCCAACCTCATCGACGCGGGCTCGTACATAGACATCGGCGTGACCTCCGTCCAGAGCTTGGACGCGGAGAGGCTCGCAAGCGCGCTCGTAGAAGCGAAAGCAAGGACGAGCGGGAACGTGGTATACTTTGCATCCGGGACCCGGATCTCGACAAGCGAACACTACAACAACAACACTGGGCCTTGCGTCGCCACCGGCACCCACTACGCGTTCTTCTCCCCCTCGGAGATTAAAGAGGTGTTCGCGTCGGTAGAATGCATCGGGCTCCTTATGGGGTTCAGCGAAGAGACCGTCTACGGGTTGATAGAGGACATACAGCTCAGGATGTACAAGGTCTATTATTCGGTGCAGGAAAAGACCGCGAAAAGAACAGCGGAAAAGGCATATTGGGAAGGATCTTCCGGCAAGGCAGTGAGTTCGGCGATGGCGAACGTCATCCTGGAATTCTTGGGTTTCAACAACTCGCTGCTGGACGGCGCCGAGCACGATGTCGAGTCTCTGCTTGTTGACAGACCTGCATTCCTTATCTTCTACACGAACGACGGCCGCACATCTGGAGAGATGATGAGGGAGAATAACTGAGGGGGGATCTCCCCCTCCATTTTTTGCTTGGGCGGAAGCAGTTGAAAGGAAAAGGCAGCGGTCTGAAGGGAGGCCTGTTTTCCGGCAGGCGGATCGGGACGGGGGATCTGAGGACCTACGAGGACCTTAACAAATACCGTCGGGCGGTTTCAAGAAGGTCAAAAACGATACTCGCATTGTCCATCCTGGGACTTATACTGATATTCTTCGCCGCTTTGATGATAGGAAGCTACCGACTGTCGGTCGTCGAGGTGGTGGGCATGCTGCTCGGGACATCGGACGATCCCGTCGGAAGCTACATAGTGACCGAGGTCAGGGTCCCCAGGATACTATGCTGCATCGCGGTCGGGGCGGCGCTGTCAGCCTCGGGGCTGGTCATGCAAAGCCTATTCAAGAACCCGATGGCCTCGCCTTCTGTCCTGGGAATATCCTCCGGAGCGGCCTTCGGGGCATCTTTGGCCTTGGCGTTCGGTGTCGGCGGGTTCCTCGGGAGGTACATGGTGCCGGGCATGGCGTTTGCCTTCTGCTTCATTACGATGACCGCGGTGTACATGCTCGCAAGGACCAGATACGGCGTCGTTTCCACGACGCTTCTTCTGGCGGGCGTGGCGATCGGCGCGTTCTTCAGCGGGCTGGTGTCGTTACTTCAGTACGTGGTTAACGAGAACGTGCTCTCGAACATAGTCTACTGGACGATGGGGAGCTTCAACAACTGCGGTTGGGAATCGTTCCAGCTGGCGATCTTCCCGGTCGTCGCCGGTCTGATGATAATGCTCTTCAACATAAAGGAATTGAACCTGGTAGCGGCGGGGGAAGAGCAGGCCGTGAACATGGGGGTCAATATAAAGAAGCTCAGGATACTGATGATAACCGCGACGTCGCTGGCTGTCGGCGGGTCCGTAGCGATCAGCGGAGTGATCGGGTTCGTCGGGCTGATAGTGCCCCACATTTTCAGGATGGCCGTGGGGCCGAACCATGCCCTGCTGATGCCTTTGTGCATTTTCGGCGGGGGGATATTCATGATACTGATGGACACTATCGCAAAATCCGCCTTCGCCATGTCCCTCCCGGTAGGGGTGCTGACCGCCCTTATCGGCGCGCCCTTCTTTATATATGTGATGAGAACGAAGAAAAAAGAGATATGGGATTGATAAAATGGACCTGGAGATCAAAGACCTGAGTTTCTCTTATGACAAGAGGGACGTCCTCTGCAGCGTGGACCTCACGGCAAAAAGGGGCGAGGTCATCGGCATCATCGGCCAGAACGGATGCGGGAAGACTACACTGCTCAAATGCATCAATTCGACTCTGAAGCCCGGCGCCGGGTCCGTCACCGTGGACGGTCGCTCCATTTCGGAAATGTCCAGAAAGGACATAGCTAAGAAGATCGCGTTCGTCACTCAGACCACAAGCATCTCCTTTCCCTTCTCCGTCTACGACACGGTGATGATGGGAAGGTATCCCAGGCTGGAGGACGAGGGAAGAAAGGAGGACGATGACGCAAAGGCCGTGTTCCAAGCTATGAAGGACACCGGCACGCTGAAGTTCGCGGACAGGCCCGTGAACGAACTGAGCGGCGGGGAAAGAAGAAGGGTGATGATCGCCCGCTCGCTTGCCCAGGAGCCGGAGATACTGCTGCTTGACGAACCCACTCTGCACTTGGACATCAACCACCAGTTCGATCTTCTGGAACTGATAAACAAACTTGCCGAAGAAAAGAACATCTTAGTGTTGATCGTGACACACGACATAGTTTTGGCCGCGAGATATTGCGACAGGATAGTCATAATGCAGAACAAAAGGATACACAAGATCGGAGAGACACTGAAGGTAATGATACCGGAGAATCTGAAAGAAACATTTTACATAGAGACCGAAGTGTCGGAGGACGACAGGTTCGGACTCAACGTGCTGCTAATCGGGAAATGCGGAGACGCCGCCGACGATTGACCGGTTCCAGCGAGTCGTCCTTGCCACGGCCGGTCAGTAAAGGTCCTCTCGCCTGTAAAGGAAATAATCTGTGTTCCCCATATCCTCGTCCGTACCCAGGCGGTCAATGAGAGCGGAACGAAGCTTCACCGTGACAACATGGTCCTCTCTGCCGAAATGCTCGGCGATATTGCTGCCCTTGGGGTCGAAGGCCATTATACCTCCTCCGAAGACCACTCCTGCACCGTTATCGCCAATCGCGTTCACCGCACCGATAAAGATCCCGTTGTCATAGGCCCGCGCCGGGAGGTGCCTCATCCAGGTATCCCTCCGTCTGATGGGCGGCAAAGGTGATGCGTACGATATCAGGATGAGCTCTGCGCCTTCTTTCCTCATCTTCGTGGAAATATCGGGGAAATGGGATTCCCAGCATAACTGAACACCCACGCGGCCCTCGGGAAGTTCAAAGACGGGAACGCTGTTCCCGGGAATGAACTTCTTTCGCTCTTTCCTGCCCAAATGCGTCTTCCGATATATTCTGATCTCACCGCTGCGGTCTGAAAGGGCCTGAGAGATATGCAGGTCCGATCCGTGCTTCTCCATGAACCCGAACACAATGTTCAGCCCATACTCTTTGGAGAGTCCTGACACGTCGCTGATGCAGGCGTCGCCCGTGCTGATGCAGAACGGTTCGGGGTCGTTCGTCTCGTAACCGGTGAGACAGGCCTCGGGAAAACAGATGATGTCCGAACAATGCCGGACGCTTTCTGCGAGAAGCCTCATCCGCTCAAAATTGCCTCGGACATCTCCGGCGACGGAACGCATCTGTGCCAGGGATAACACAATGTCTTTCATGTTTGGGGTCGGGAGCCGCCTTCGCGTATGCGCCTGCGTTCTTCTTCCGCCATCTCGGCGTTCTTCTTCTTCTCTGCCTCGATCGTTTCGATCTCTTTCATCAGGTCGTCGATCTTTACGAAATGCTCGGAAACGAGATCGAACTCGGCGCCGTCCTTATACGCTTCGTACAGAATCTTCCCGATCTCCTGCTCGACCTTATTTATTTCCCGCTTCCTGCTTTCGATCTTCGAATTATAGTTGGCTTCGTCCAGCTTCTCCTTGCCTTTGCTTGTGGCGCTGCTGATCCCGGATGTCAGGTCGTCAAAGAATCCCATTCTCTCTACCTCTCATTATCTCTTTCGCTGCGCAGAAGAGGCATCCCCCCGTGAAATACTTTATGGCACTGGGCGTTCCGCACCGTTCTTCAGCGCCGAAGCTCCTCTCAGACCGTGCGGAGCGGACACTCCCCCATGTCCCGAAGAAGACGGCCTTCGTCACTTCTGGAACTGGATGTTCTCCCCCGCCAGCTCAAGGATCTCAGAGATCTTGAACGGCTGCCCCTCTATCTTCCTGACCGCCCTAAGGTGCTCCCTTTTGGCCGCCACGGCGTAATACTTGTAGGCAAGGACCATGTTCTTGTCCATGCCCATTCCTTTTTCGTACATCTCTCCCAGTTCATACAGGGAGTCGAGCGCATGCGCGTCGACCTCGTACGTTTTAGCCGCAGATTCCAGCAGTTCTTTTGCTTTGACGTAGTCTGTGGCGACCCCGGTCCTTCCTTCTTTGTAGAATATGCCCAAACGGTACTGCGCCTGCGATTCGTTCTGTTTCGCCGCCAGCTCGTACCACTTTGCGGCCTCTGCGTAATCTTTCTCGAACAGGACCCTCTCGTACATGTGGCCGGTCTTGTATTGGGCGATGGGGACGCCCTGCTCCGCCGCAAGCTTGTACAGCCTGAACGCTTCTTTATAATCCTGATCCACGCCCTTCCCGGTCTCGTATCTGTAGCCGAGATCGGTCTGTGCCAGCGCGTCCCCCTGGTCGGCGGCGAGCCTGTAAAGCCTGACGGCCTCTTTGTTATCCTGATCCACGCCTTTTCCTTCGAAGTACATGAAACCGAGGTTGGCCTGCGCCCGGGCGTTGCCCTGCTCCGCCGCGAGCTTGTACAGCCTGACGGCTTCCTTGTAATCCTGTTTCACGCCGTTTCCCCGCGCGTACATGAAACCGAGGTTGGCCTGCGCGTCGGCGCTGCCCTGGTCCGCCGCAAGCTTGTACAGCCTGACCGCCTCATTGTGATCGGCCTCCACGCCTTTTCCCCACGCATACATGTATCCGAGGTTGGCCTGCGCCCTGACGTTGCCTTGATCCGCCGCAAGCTTGTACAGCCTGACCGCTTCCTTGTAGTCGCGGTTCACGCCTCTTCCTTCAAAATACATGAAACCAAGATTGGCCTGCGCTCTCGCGAGTCCCTGGTCCGCCGCAAGCTTGTACAGCCTGACCGCCTCATTGTGATCGGCCTCCACGCCTTTTCCCCACGCATACATGTATCCGAGGTTGGCCTGCGCACTGGCGCTCCCTTTGGTGGCGGCGAGTTTGAACAGATTCAGAGCTTCCCTCTGGTCCTGCTCCACTCCTCTTCCTTTCGCATACATGAGGCCGAGGTTGTTCTGAGCGTCGGCGAACCCTTTGTCCGCGGAGAGCTTGTATAATCTCACGGCCTCTTTGTAATCCTGCTCCACGGTCTTCCCGTTCTCGCACATAAGGCCGAGGCCGTTCAGCGCTTTCGGATCTCCGGCATTCGACCTGTTCAGCAGGTCCAACAGTTCTTTAAATGTATCGTTAAGCATACCCATCGGCCCCATAAAGGTTTTTTGGAATATTATTCTTTTCATCAGAGCCTCCGAAACACCGTTTCCAGACACGATACGGGCGCCCGGCGAGGAAACATTTTTCAAACTCCGTGCGGTTATACGCTCATGGCCGTCAGAGAGGTTAACAAGCTGGTCAGGGACAAGGTCCCAAGCATCATATTGGAGAACGGGGAGATGCCCAACTTCCGGATACTGGAGGACGACGAGTTCCTGAAGGCGCTCAACGAAAAACTGCTGGAAGAGGTCGCGGAGTATCTGGAGTCAGGGGGCATCGAGGAGCTGGCGGACATCATGCAAGTGATCTGCTCCATATCCGATGTCATCGGTCGCGGGCAGAAAGAGCTTGAGTATCACAAGGACGAGAAGGCCGCGGAGCGCGGCGGTTTCAAAACGCAGACGTTCCTGGAATCGATCGACGATATGAAATGATCACGAGTTCCCCTGCGCGGAACGCACCATCCTGACGGCGTTCCCGCCGCCGTTGTAGAACCCGTCAAGATACGCCACGGGGTAGAATCCGGCCTTTTTGTAGAAAGCTATCGCGCCGGCGTTCGTGTCCTTTACTTCTAGCTGTATATACTGCATTCCATCCATCAGGACCTGCAGACTGAACTCCTCCATCAGCCTGGTCCCCACACCCTTCTTCCTGTATGCCGGGTCCACCGCGAAGAGCGGCACCGATGCTTTGTCCTGATCAAGTCTCGCCCCCGACAAGAACCCCACGACCTGCCCGAACTCGTTCACTGCCACCAACTGCCCCGACGGCCACCCGCCGATGAAATAGAGGAATACCTCTCTTAGATACCCCTCTTCCAGCGATCTGCAGACAATCTCGTACACCCTGTCGACATCGGAAAAAAGCATCTGCCTTACGAACATCACTCCTGAATGGCGCCGGGGGTTATTATTTCTCCTTAGACCTCCCCCGAAACATCATCGAGAATTCCTCAAAAGCCTTTGTTCCTCTTTAAGATTATCGCCCCCGCCCCTCCCAGTAGGGCTATGGCGGCCGCGGTCGCCATCCAAAGCCGATCGTTCTCCGTATCCTCCGGCGACGGCGGTCCCTCTTTCTCCTCTATTGCGTACAAAAGATATGCGGATCTCTCTGTGCCGTCCAATCTCACGCTCATTGTGTACGTACCGACGGGAAGGTCCCTGCAGATCACCCGGTTAACGGACGATCTCCTTATATTTCCGTCCCCCAGAACGTCCCACTCGTACGAAGATATCTCGGGACCCGACACAATGAACACGTAGACGCTCTCCCCATTGTGAACGAATTCCTCAAGGGTCAGCTCCAGTTCCTTTTCCTCCTCTTCCTCTTCCGCAGGTTTATCGACGCCCCAATCGGTGATGAACAGATCCGCGAAGAATTCCGCGACATCCGCCGAGTCGATGACCACGGCCGCCTCCCTGTTGTTCATAAAGGAGTTCTCCGTCCAATTCACCGATGCTATCCATACGAGATCATCGATGATCACCCCCTTGTTGTGTATCAACGGGAACGCGCCGCCTCCTTTCTTAGAAATGGCCTTTATTTGCGACGTGTTGTTGATATCATCCGCCATCTTTTTGACCCGGGCGGAGTCGAAAGAAGCGTCAATGATGATCTTGGCGTCCGCACCCCTTTCCGCCGCGGCGTACATCCATCCCAGAGGGGACTGGTCGGAAAAGGTCTGATAGGAGCTTCCGACGTCCATTTGCTGGGAGTAGACCCTCGTCTCGGCGCCGTCGATGAAATGTCTCAGGGCGGACCAGGAGTTGTCCGGAGAGAAGGACGGCATAACCCTTGCGTCGAAGGCCCAAGTTTCGTATGGCGGAGAGACCCCGGCGTATGTCAGATCGCCGGAGTAAGGCCTTATTTCGGGGTGGAAGCCCGACAGGTATTCCAGCAGAGGGCGGACGTCCCCGTATCCCGGGTCCGCGTCGTTTATGAAGATGCTCCTTGTATATTCGGCATACCCTTCGCTTTCGATGATGATCCCCCATCCACGGTTGCCTCCGGGACCCAGATTGTCCGCGGTCCAGTTCTCGGACGTGATCACCACCGTGTTCCGATCGATCACCGCATACTTGTTATGGAAATACGAATATCTCTCGAAGTTCCCCGCCCGGGGATCGTTGATCAAGCACACTTCGCCGCCGGCTTCGGAAAGCGCATTCATAAGCATGAGTTCCGCGCTCAGGTCCATTCCGAGCACGCTTCCCTCCAGCATCACGCGCACCGCCACCCCTTTCGAGGCCAGGGCGCACAAGAGAGCGGTGAGCTCAACGCTGGTCAGGAGATAGGCGGACACAAGCACTTCATCCTCGGCCTTCTCCAGCGCCGAGAATATCGGGCCGCCCTGAGACTCAGGGAAGCTGAAAGGGATCACCGATGCGTCGAAGAACAGATCTGGATCGAAGGATCTGTTGGTAAGGCCGGGCTTGGTCACGATCCAGTCGGCAAGGGTGTCGGTGTCGGCGGGACCCGTGCGCAGGAGGTATTTTCCGGAGGAGAGCCTCGCCGGGTCCCCGGTCCAGCCCAGTTCGGTCCCCTTGCCGCCATAGCAGACGGCGTCAATGAGCGCGGTCCCTTTGTAAAGATAAAGGTCGTCCCCCGCGTCCGCGATTATGAAACTTCCCTTCTTCTCGATCCGCGGGTCCCCGAACGTAATGGCATTGTCCCTTCCGGAGAACCAATCGTCTGCGCTGATCGCCTTTATGAACGTCAGCCTGGACCCGGATCCGATCCGGATGTCCTTTGCGACGGTGAGCGTTCCTTCGCCGTCGGATATGGACCAGCCTTTCAGGTTCACCTCTGATGGGCCGTAGTTGAAGATCGACACCCCCTCATAACCCCCGAAGGGGTTGACCTCATAGAGAAGGACGCCAGCGGTCGCTTCCCCGGAAACGGTGTCGTCGATGAACAGAAGAGGAGAAAAAAGCAGAAAGGAGATGAGAGTAAGACACTTTATTTTGGACATGCGGAACCACCCGCATGGCGATATTAAAGGACGGGATGCTAAGGTTAGCCGGTTAGAGGTGTTTCACCAGATCGGAGAGCACGGCCTTCGGGTCCTTCGCTTTGACGACCCCGGACGCCAGAAGCACTCCGGACGCGCCGAGGTCCAGCGCCGTTTTGACGTCGTCCCCGGTCTTCACCCCCGCGCCGCACAGCACGGATACGGCGCCGTTCACGTTCCTCACCGCCTCAACGGTATCCTCTATGATCACGGGGTTAGCCGTCGTCACCGAGACATTCCCTCCGATGAGCTCCGGCGGCTCCACCGCGACAAAGTCTGGCCGGAACCCCGCCGCCAGCACCGCGGACTGAACGTTATCCGCACAGACGACGGTCACCAGCTCCGCCGCTTTCGACAGTTCGACGCACTCCCCTATCAGGCTCCCGGATATCTTGTGCTCGGAATGGTTTATCAGGGTCCCGACCGCGCAGCATCTTCTCACCATCGAAGGCGTGATCCAGCCGGTAGCCGAACCTGCGGCGTAAGGGTCCACGTTCTGGGACAGAACGGGTATCGAAACATTCTTCGCGATGCGTGACAGGTCCACCGCCGGGGGACATACGGATATGACGATGCCCGTCTCCTCCGACACCGATTCGCACGCTTTGGCGAGGAAGAGGGAGCCGTCCCCCTCCGTTTCGCTGTACGCCTTGAAGTTGACGATGATGACCGGCCTCGTGATCTTCTTAGTCAAGCTTCTCGAACCTCGACTTCAGTTCTTTAAGGACTTCCGGCCTGGAGGTGTACTCCATCTCCTCCGCGGGGAGGATGGACGGGGTGAACGGCCCCTGGGTCCTG
>JAITCQ010000084.1 GCA_031283015.1 Candidatus Methanoplasma sp. | reverse complement strand
TTGGTCTTCAGATAGAATTCGGAAACATCCCAATCCTCCTCCTCGGAGGGTTTCGTTTCCTCTATCTTCACGCCCAGGGACCTGGCCGTCTCTTTGATATGCTTGTAGGCCTTGTCGCTTCCCCTGAAGTTCTCCACTTTGGCGCCCGACGAGGCCACCTTACCGAAGAAACTGCCGATTATCTTCGTTCCGTCGAACACCACGCATTCCGTCGCGCCGCATTCCCTTTTGATCATGTCACGCAGGTATATGTGTAGGTTGTCCTGCGTGTTCAGCAGGAACGTCTCTTTGAATATCTCCGGCTTCCTTCCCGCGTCCTCTTTCAGCATCCATCTGAGCGTGGGGTCGTCCTTCACTAGGAACCCTTTGACCAGGAATCCCTCCTTCTCGAGATCGGACAGTGTCTTCCTTACGTTGGGCATCCTGATGGAAAGGAACTGCGCCAGGTCTTCTGCTGAGAACGTGCCGAAGTCTTTGAAGTGCCTTCTGGTGACCGCTTTGAGCGCCTCTTCCTTGCTTAAACGACCGGAAGGCACCAGATAGTAGAATGAGTCCTGATCCTGGTACAGCGCGGACGCCTTGGAGAGTTCGGTGACCAGCTCCAGGGTCCTTTCTTCCGAGAAGGGGGAGTTCGCAACTATCTCCTTTCTTGATGTCGGCTGCCTGTCCCGTATCAGCTCCGTGATTATCTTGGCGTCCTTATCGGTCTCGCCCGCTTTTGCCGCGCGGTATACATGGGCGAACTCCGCTGTTGTGTACCCCACATAGCCGGGCAGGAGCGTCATCCTGAGAAGGCCCCCTCTGCCAAGTATCTTCTTGAACGGCACCTTTTGCGACACTCGAGTGACCGCTTCCTGCTCGTTCCTTATGTATCCTCTGGCCTTCACCGCCTCGTCGACCGTGGCGTATTTGGCTGACTGCGAGACCCTCTGCCTCTGGAACACGTAGCTGACGTACTCCTCGTCCGGCATCGTCCGGTCTATGAAGTCCCCCTTCGCGTAGAACCCGTTGACGAACCTGTACCCGTTGTCCTTAAGACACTTCTCCTTTTCCGCATCCAGGTCTGCCGCGTCCGTTCCCAGTATCTCTCTGATCCTCACGATGTCCACCCTCTTCATGTTGAAGAACCGCATGAGACGGTCCAGAGCGGTGAGCACGTCCTGCAGGAGATCCGGCGAGTCCAGGTCCATGCTTCTCACCTCTATGCAGCCCGACATCTCCCATATCTCCAGCGCGCCCACGACCTTGTTCCCCTTTGTGGCGGGGTATATCCATCTGTCCCCGTATCTCGCGGACAGCTCGGCCCATTTCGATCCCAGGTCGGGGTCGTACAGCGACCGTATTGTGACCTTTTCCTTTCTGTTCCTTACCCTTGTCATCAACGGTATCTCTTCCGGCATGACGTACATCTGGTTCTGTCCGCCTCCGACGTAGATCGTCGTCGCGCCTGCCGACGCCGCATACCTTTCCGCCTCCTCGGAGGTCACGCCCACCAGAAAGCGCAGCGCCTGCGCGGGTATGGGGCCGTATGAGATTATGCATCCGCGGATGAGTTCCTCCGTGGGATCCTTTTCCGGCCTCTTCGGGCGGTATGGTTTATAGGTGTTCTCTGTGCCCCAGTCCTCCCGGTCGTTGAACGCGCGTACTATCTTAAGAGAGCGGTCGAGTCTCTGGATCGATTCCTTGATCTCGGTCTTCTCCCCCCCTGTCGCGGCGAGCAGCTGCCTCAACGTCGCCTGCCCCATGCTTTCTATGAGAGAAAGCAGCCGGATGTCGTTCTCCGTCACTTCGGAAGGCCGGAGGGCCGCGAGCCTGTCGCCGTCCTCGGAAAGCACATATCTCACCCTTCCTCTAACGAATCTTCCCAGAAGCAGCCTTTCGGACTCCCTCATCCTGTACCATTCCTCCAGGCTGAAGTTCTTGACCCTGTTGTAAACGTCTATCTCGCTTCCGGCGGAACCGTAGAATCTGAAATAGGCCTCTATGGAATCGAACTGTTCCCCTTTCGTCCTTCTGTACTCTTCGACGGTGTCGAAATCGAATATGTTCTCCTTCCCCGCCCTTAGCCTCATGCGGTCCAGCGTCTTCATGTACTGCGGACTCTGGGATATCAGGAACTGCCCTTTGACCGCCTCCTCGCTACCGACCAGCGAATCCAGTGCGGACTGGGCCTCTCTCTCCGTGACAGAAAGGGAGAACGCGATCTCCGGAACGGTCGCCGGAGCAAAACAATCCAGATATCTGAAAACGATCTCGTCCAGGCACTTATTCTTGTCGAGTCGGGGGTATTCCGCTCTGGAGAAGTACCATTTGTTGTTCGCGGTGATGTCCGCCCTTGTGACGAGATACATCGACTCCAGCTTCCTCATCGATCTGAACGTCACGTCCTCGCTTATATCCAGAGCGGCGGTGATGTCGCTGAGCGCGGTCCTCTCCCCGACCCGCTCGAGCACTTTCAGGTCGGTCTCGTTCAGCTCGCGTTCCTTCGCGGTCGCCGCGGCGTATGTCGGGACCTCACCCTTCACCATGATGTGGGGCTCGTCCAGGAACACCGTCCCTATCTCGCCTTCTTTGAGCAGGTCCCTCACCCACTCGTCGACGGTCTTCTTGTCTTCGTCGCAGTATGCGTAAATGTTGCGGCCTCTTTCCCTTACCGCCTGAAGCGGCCCGGTCCTCTTAAGAAGCGGGACGATGTCGTTCTTCGAGGATATGCGCCCTATCTTCTGCCTGAAGTACGGTATCACGTGGTCCTCGTCGAACTCGAACTCTTTCACGGAGTCCCCGAGCGCCCTGTGCAGGACCTTGCGGTGCAACTCTTTGAGGAGTTCCGACCGGTCCTCCATCAGGACTATGTCCGTGAATCCCGACAGGATGATGGAGTGCGCGAAAGGCGAGGGCGTGCCGCTGAAACGGAACACCTCGACTCCCATCTTCCCATTCTCTATCATCTCCAGGACCTCCGCGGCGTTCCTGATGTCCATGTCGTCTTCCAGGACCTCGCGGTAGGTCTCCTCTATGACCGGGGCGTTCTCCATGTTGCCCAGCATATCCAGGAGATAGGACGACCTTATCTGCTGCCTGTTCACCGAGATCGGGCGGCCCAAGTAGTTCCTGAGTATCATGAAGCTGCGGGCGGCCGTGTGCCTGAATCTGAGCTTGAATATCTCGGAATCCTTTATCGCTTTCCTCAGCATCGGTTCCAGCTCCCTGGACGTGAGGAGGCCGGGTATCTGTTCGATGTCGATCTTCCGGGGGGTACCTATCATGAAGTTGTCGTCCGACATCGTGACGGAGACGTTGGAACCTATCATGTTGGACAGCCTGTACGCATACCCTCTGGATAATGCATCGTTGACCCTTCTTCCGAATGGAAAATGGAACACTATCCTCTGATTCCCCGACGGGTCGATGTACTCTTCGATGGCGAGCCTGTCAACATCCGGTATGCTGCCGGTGACCGCCTTCTGCTCTTTGAAATATGACACGAGGCTTCTCGCCGAACCCTCGTCAATGTCGAATTCGCGGCTGAGCGCCGATATCAGGTCCGGCGGTTCGTCGGAGATCATCTGGGACATCTCCCTCCTGAAAACGGCCACGTCCATAGACAGGTCGAAGCTCCTCGGAAGCATCTCCCCTGCCCATGACGGCACGGTCGGTTTCCTTCCCGTCGCCTCCTTGACGTGCGCCACCATACCTTTCGACCTTACGAACTCGAGCGACCTTCCGCCAAGGACGAACACGTCCCTGGGCGCAAGCCTCTCGACGAACTTCTCCGACAGCTCCCCGGCCGTGGTGCCGTGGTTGGTGACCACTCTGTAATTCGCTTCCTCCGGTATGGTGCCGAGGTTCATCAGATAAATCATCCTGGCGCCTTTCTTCCTGCCGAAACGCCTTTCCTCCTCGTCGTACCATATCTTGGAGTACACGCCTTCGTGCTCGTCCTTGCTCCCGAGGTATCTGAGAACATCGATGAAGCGGTCCTTTCGGAGGTTCCTGTAGCAGTAGGAGCCTTTCACTATCTCGTACGCTGCGTCCTCCTCCCATCTCTGGTCCAGACTCATTCCCACGACGGTCTGGGCGAGGACGTCCAGACAGTTCTCCGGGATCCCGACCCTGTCGATGTCCCCTCTGTGAGCGGCGCGACACATCACCGCGCATTCCACCAGATCATCGGGATCGAAGACGATGAGCCGTCCCTTTGCCACCCTGCCGTAGCTGTGGCCGCTCCTTCCTATCCTCTGCAGCCCCTTTGCGACGGATTTGGGGGATCCGATCTGACATACAAGGTCTATCGATCCGATGTCGATCCCGAGTTCGAGGGACGTCGACGACACCACGCATCTGATCTCCCCTCTCTTCAGCCTCTCTTCGACGTCCAGCCTGGTCTCCCTGCCGAGCGAGCTGTGGTGGACCTCCACGCTTTCCAGTCCCCTCTCTTTTAGTTTGTAGACCACGCTCTCGGCGCCGGACCTTGTGTTGGTGAATATCAGCGTGGTCTCGTGCTGGTCGACCATCTCTTTCACCTTGTCGTACATCATGGAGTTCACGATATCGGACGACAGCGCGGTCATGTCATCCGTGGGGCATATGACCTTGAGGTCTAGTTCCTTCTTCGAGTCCGCCTCCACAAGTGTCACCTCCCTGTGCTCCCCGTTCGGCCCGCAGCCTACCAGATACGCCGCTATGGCCTCGATCGGCGCCAGCGTGGCCGACAGTCCTATCCTGGAGAAATCTGTCTCGCAGTGCTCCCTGAGGCGTTCCAGGGTCAGGGAGAGGAACACGCCTCTTTTAGAGTCGCATATGTCGTGTATCTCGTCGAGGATCACCCACTCCACTTTCCTCAGGTTCTCTTTGAACTTAGGGGCCGCTAGGATCAGGGCGAGGGATTCCGGCGTTGTTATCAGGATGTGGGGCGGATGCCTCACCATCTTCTGCCTCTCGTTCTGCGGCGTGTCGCCAGACCTCACCGCCACTCTGATGCCGGGTATGTTCATGCCGTGCGCGGCCGCGGTCTCCCTCATCTCTGCCAAAGGGGTGTTCAGGTTCCGGTTCACGTCGTTGGCCAGTGCTTTCAGGGGGGAGATGTATATACAGTATATCCTTTCCTCAAGCTTTCCCTCCGCGGCGTATTTCGTGAGCTCGTTGATTATGCTGGTGAAGGCTGTGAGCGTCTTGCCTGATCCTGTGGGCGACGACACCAGAACATTCTTCCTTTGGTGTATCGCAGGGATCGCTTTGGCCTGAGGCTCGGTGAGCATGTCGAACCTTTCCTTGAACCACGTGGCGATAAGTGGTTCCATAAGATCCATCACCTCTTCCATAGAGTGTGCTTTATCGGCCTTTTCCAAAGAACTCATCGTGAATCCTTTACCTTTAGAATCAAGAGGTATTTAGAGTAATCTGTGCGGCGGCGGCCGCTCTTAGGGGTCATCTTCCTCGAAAAGATATTAAATGCAGTCTGCCATTGAAAGGTAATGAGGAACAAACTCCTGCTGGCATCATTCGCGGTCTTACTGTTGGTATTGATCGGGTCGCCGATGTCCGCAGGCGCGGACGATCCGTTCTACAAAATAGAGGGTTATGTCGCAGACACCAGCGGGATGTCGATGGAGGGGGTGACCGTTTCCGTTGCCGTTGCTGGCACCGACGGCTCCAGCGCCTTCCAGGGCGTGACCGACGCCGTCGGCTTCTTCAGCGTGGGCGCCGCTGCGAACACCAATCTCACAATCTCCTTCGCGGTCTTCGGGTACAGGGTACTGACATGTCCCAATGTCTCTATCCAGCAGGGATCCGACTATCATAGTCTCAATCTCACAACGGCGACCTACGCAAGCGCGACCCGTACGTATACCATAACCGGCCCGGTCGGCGCCATGCAGTGCGCGATAATGATCGCTTCGGATGGGGACGTCAGAGGGACCGTCTCGTTCGACAAGGCTCCCATCCGGAACGCGACCGTCACCTTCACCCCCGCCAGTGGCGGGACCACGCATACCGCACACACCGACGACCGCGGATATTATGAGATAACATGTCCCATCGGAACATATGCTATGACCGCCAGTAGCCAAGGCTTCAACCGAAGCGACCCCATAACGGTGGACGTGAAAGTAAGCCTGTCAACGGTCAACGTCACTCTGGAGAAGAGCGAACTGAGGAAATATCTCGGCATGGACGCCGCCCATATACTAATGCTGGTCGGGGTCATCCTGGGCATGATGCTGGCGGTCGCCGCATGGCTGCTGGGAAAACATATGAACCGGCCCCACAGCCTTGAGATAATCGACGACAGCGCGGAAGAGGACAGCGACGTCAAACATCCTTGACGAGTCTCGATCTTACGTTCTCGTAGAGGCTGTTCCCTTCTGAGTCCATCGCGACTACTAGCGGACCCATCCTTTCCGTGCGGAATCTCCATATGGCCTCGGCCATGCCGAGGTCCTGCCAATCGGCGCCGCATACCTCGACTATCGATTCCGCGATGGAGACCGCGGCCCCTCCCACCGCCGCAAGATATACACAGCCTACCTCGCGCATGGCGTCCCCGACCTCTTTGGACATCCCTCCCTTTCCGATGACCGCGCGGATCCCGAACCTCCTTATCATCTCTGGTTCCAGGGAATCCATCCTTGCGCTGGTGGTCGGGCCTGCCGCGACGACCTTCCATCCGCCGCCGTCCCTGACCACGATCGGGCCGCAGTGAAAGAGGACGGACCCTTCAATCCCTTCCGGAACGGGCCTGCCGTGCCTGGAGTTCTCTATCGCTCGAATGTGCATCTCGTCCCTTCCGGTCACCACGCTGCCGGTCAGATACACCATGTCGCCGACCTTCAGCCCGCGGACCGTCCTTTCGCTCAGCGGGGTCATTAGTTCCGTCACAGGTCCGCCCCCTGTGTATATTCAACGCTTGTTCCGGTTATGCGCGCGACCGCCCTCCTCGTCGCCCAGCACCCTATGCTGACGGCCACGGGAAGGCTTGCGGTGTGACAGTATGCCGTCCTCACCTTTACGCCGAGGACGGTGGTAGATCCTCCCAGCCCCATAGGGCCGAGCCCGCTGCCATTCAGCTTTACGAACAGGTCCTCTTCCATCTCTTTCAGCAGGGGGTCGGCGTTCTCTGCGTCCAGCGGGGACATCAGCGCTTCTTTGGACATTGCGACGCATTCGTCCGCCGTCCCTCCGATCCCGACCCCGACCACGCCGGGCGGGCAGGGCTTCCCTCCGGCGTCCAGCACCGAATCGATAACGAATCTCTTCACCCCTTCGATCCCGTCCGAGGGGTTCAGCATGGCCAGCCGGGTCATGTTCTCCGAGCCGGCGCCCTTTATCAGGACCGCGATCTCCAGGAAATCGTCGTCTGTCGGGTTGTAATGTATCGCGGGCATCCCTTTCCCGAGGTTGTCCCCATGGTTCTTCCTTGTCAGAGGGTCCACCGTGTTGGGTCTCAGGGGAACGGTCTCCGTCGCCTTTTTCAGTCCTTTCGCAATCTCGCCGCGGATCGAGGCGTTGAACCTCCCCTTTACGTAGAACGTCGGTACCCCCGTATCCTGGCACATGGGGCGGCCAAGGAACTCCGCTTTTTTCACATTGTCCATTATGGCTCCGAGCTGCACCCTTGCCATAGGGTCCGCTTCCCAGCCTGCGGCGGCCTCCAGTGCCCAGCCGATGTCGGACGGGAGTTTCGTGTTGGCTGCTTTCAGGAGATTGACCACGATCTGGTCGACAGGCTCCGGCAGTTTTATCATGATACCTTTATTGCGGTTCCCGATAAAAAGATGCACTCAACACCACGGCTAGAACCTGTGACGCGACCGGGGCCCTCCGGAAGCCCGGCAACCGCGAATCACTTCGTGATGCTTGACAATTAGTTGAGAAGGGGCTCATCTTTCATAGATCAATATCTCTTCTCGACTGATGATATCAAGAAAATCCTGACTCATCGAATCGGTGGGAATAACATCCACAAGGGTCCCGAGAGCTTCTTCCAGCCGGACCATGAGTCCGCAAAGGTCAAAGGTGCGAAGTCGGTCCGCATCTATGTGCAGGTCGACATCGCTCGTTCCGTCAGCGTCTCCGCGAGCATAGGGCCCGAAAACATATACCCGGTCGACCTCGTATCTGCTGACAACCGGGGTTATTAGCCGCTTAATATCCTCCAGACTGTATGCGGGCCCGACCTCATGATGCATGTCCGATGCATGGTTTTCTTGATAAAAAGCCTACGGTCCGTTCACGCTGTGTTCGAAACTGTCATGACGCGACGGGTTCCCCGTAAGACTCAAGGTACGAAATAGAGGACGTCGTCTATCTCGACCACCTTCGCCGTTTCGCTTATCTCGGCGCCTGCGGGAACGTTCAGATCCACGGTGGAATAATTCGACGGGTGCAGGACCTGTATCTCGTCCCCGTTCCTGTTCACCACCACTGCCTCCCGCAGGTCCTCGGATCTCGTATGCACTTTGAAGGACGGCATATCTGACCGTTTGACCGCCCTCTCTCTGAAATTCAGGAGGTCAACGACCTTTGCGCCGCCGCCGGACACCCGGGTCAGTTTGAAGTATCGCCCTTCGAACTGTATCACGTCGCCGGCGTGAAAGTCGGGAAGCCTGACGAGGTACGTTATCCTGAACATGTTCTGGCCGTCGTCCTTCTGCCCGACGAGCTTGAACGCCTCTTTCGTTTCCGCGAAATACGCGTCGGAGAGGTCTTTCGCCGCAGCCTTCCCTATGGATATCGACGATAGGTAGATGTCGATCCCTCCCTGGACCTCTTCCGCCTTGGTTATGAATATCTGTCTGTTGGTAACGGAGTGGGAATCCACGAGGTTCTCGACCCGGTTCAGCGCCTCCCGTATCACTTTGCTCGACACGGCCTTAGGATTTGCTCTTATCTGCAGTATCGACTCGTAATAGTTCCCGAGCTGCCTGGAACATCTTCTGCAGACGGTGTTCTTAATCCTTACAAGAGTGGATGCCGCCCCCTCGGCCGGATATCCGTTGATATCTAGCGCGGCGTCTACTCGGACAGAGTAAGTGAACGGCTCCTGTTCTTCCGACGACGCTTCGGCGCTTACTATTCTGGCTTCTTTGACGGTCGCGAGGGATCTCACCGCCGCGTCCTCCACCGCCGTCAGTGTATCTTTCGCCGCCCATGTTTCCCCTTGCCCGAAGTCCCCGCAGTTGGCGCATACTTTCAAATCGACGTGGTGCGGGAGGGTGACCAGCTTCCTACCGTCGAGGAAACACTCCGTGCAAAGGCCGTCCAAGGTGTTCTCGGCCTCGTTCCCGCATTTTACGCAGAAGCTCACATTATCACCGTTTGGGCGTGCTTCACCTCTCCGATTACCATCACATTCTGTCCGGAGACCAGCCCTTCTTTCACCGCCCTCTCCACGACGCGGTTGCCGACAAGGTTCATTATCGTCACCGACTTCGTCCTTTCGACGAACACGTCCTCCGGCACGATCTCCCCGCCGTAGAAGATCTCGGAGACGGTTATCTTTACGCCGTCGCCTCGGAATGTCTTTCCCAATATCTCTTGGTCGCATGCAGCGAGTATTCGATCGTTCTCGTGGACGTGGATCCTGCAACTGATCATCTTAAGCCCTCTTGTAGTAGCCATTGCGGGGATTGTACAAAGAACCGTCGCCTATCATCTGCTTCAGCTTCTTCCTTGTCTTTTCCTCCGGCATCCCTTCGTTCATCGCGTGGGAGATCATCTCCTCCTCCGACACTCCGTCAGATGTGCCATACTTATCGATTATACTCTGGATTATACTCAGTTCATCGCTCTCCTTGAGCACTTCGCGTTCCTTCTTCGAGTGGTCCGCCATCATCATGTCGATGTCCCACTGTCCTCCGGCGGAGGCGAATATCCTGCCGAGGTAGTATTCGACCAGATGCACCGACCGCGCCGCGTCCTCCGCTTCCACCGTGCGGCTGAGCCTCATCCTCGCCGACGCTTCAGACAGCCTAACGTACGCTTCCAGCTGCCTTGCTGTTATCGGGACGGAATCGTTCTCCCCCGCCCCCATGGCCCTTATCCCGAGATAGTTCTTCTCGATCGTTTCCATTGTCTCGTCGGTCATCACCGGGACGATGCGCTTCGAATATGCGACGTATTTCCTCATCATCTCCTGCTCGTAGACCGGCTTTATGCTCCGCGTCTCGTCCTTTATCTTCTTGATGTCCACGCCCACCACCAGCGGCGCCTCTTCCCCGATCTGCCTGACCTGTCCTCTCCTGTGAACGTTCAGGATGTGTGACGTAAGTTCCCTGTCCATCTTTGCGTTCGGTTTATCGGTGAGCACAAAGATGAGATCGAACCTGGACATCAGCGCGGGCGGAAGATCGATCTGTTTGGTTATCGACGTGCCGTCCGTCTCGAACCTTCCGTACTTGGGGTTAGCGGCTGCCAGCATGGAGCATCTGCATTGAAGGGTCGCGGTGATCCCCGCTTTGGCGACGGATATCCTCTGGGACTCCATCGCTTCGTGAAGGGAGGAACGGTCCTGCGGGGTCATCTTGTCAAGTTCGTCTATGCACGCCAATCCCTTATCCGCAAGAACGAGCGCTCCGGCCTCAAGCGTCCATCTCCCGTCGCCGAACTCGTCCTTGACGGCGGCGGCCGTCAGTCCGGCGGCGGACGCGGACTTGCCGGACGCGTATATCCCCCTGGGAGCAAGCATGCTCATATATCGGAGAACTTGAGACTTCGCGACTCCCGGGTCTCCGACCAGAAGGACGTGCATGTCCCCCCTTATCGCCGTGCCGTCGTCCATCTCTTTGTTGCATCCGCCGAACAGCTGCAGGGCTATCGCGCTCTTGACCTCGTTCATCCCGTGGATGGTAGGGGATATCGAGGCGATGATGTTCTCGAAGAGCCTCGGGTCCCTGGACATCTCCAGGATCCGGAGTTCGTCCTCCTCGGTTATCTGTATCTCGTCATACTCGTGCTCCTGGAACTCCACCGACAGCACGTCCATGAATATCTCGAAAACGGTCGATTTATCGCGATCGTGCTTCTCGGCTGACCGTATGATGCCGTTGATGGTTATCCTGTTTCCTGCGGTGATGATCCCGGCGATGTCGTCCTCCACGAATCCCGTTATCCTCTCCGGCTGGGCCCCGCCCCTCAGCCCCTCGGGACTCTCCTGGATCTCGATCTTTTGAGTATCGGTATAAACGGACGCTTTTGCGTCCAGCTCGAACTGCGTCGCCTGCTTGTTGCAGCTGCCGTCGGGGTTCGAGCACATAAGGGGTTCTCTCATCAGGACGCCCCGTTGGTTCTCCCATATCTCCGCGCCGCACCTGCTGCACCTGAAAAGCGCGCGGGTCATCCTGGGCTTCACTGTCGTCGCTTTCCTTGCCAGCCCTTCCACCGCCACCAGTTTCCCGAGGTGCTTGGCCCGGAGATGCCTCACCTCCACCTTTGCGTCGCGGGGCAGGTTGGTTATCCTGAGGTTCACCGTATCGTTCTTGTCCCACGCGGGAGGGAGGGATGCTTTCACCACGTCCTTCCCTTTGTTCAGGCACTTGTCCGGATTGTCCAGGAAGTACATCGCAAGATCTGTGTTGTATGAATCGATGTCCTCATACGGCACGTATATGCTCCTTTTCTCCGGGTAGCTTGCGGCTATGTCGGCGAACATCAGGCGGTATTTGTCCTTACCAAGTATCTCTTCCCATCCCGCCGTTATCTCGCTGTCCTGGAAACTCACCGCCATTACGTCACTCCCCTTCCCGCATCCTGTTCTTCCGGCATTCCTCGTCCGCCCACCACAGCCACCCGCCGGCCTCCATGCTTATCTCCCCTTTGACGAGTCCCGCCTTCCTGAGCTTGGACAGCGTCTTCGCCATGTCGTCCGGACATCTGTATCCGAACAGGTGGTCCAGTCTGTCGCTCGCCTCCCCGGTGGTCATTCGGTTCTCTCCGAGGGCCTCCCAAATAAGCGCAACTACGTCGTCGGGCATCGCAGCGTTCTATATTGTCGGGCAGGATAAATAACCTGCACTGCCGATGGAGGGGTCGTGCGCGGCTTTACGGACTGATGACGTTTCACGTTGCCGCTTTACTTCGGCGAGCACACATCTCTGAATGAAAAGCCGAAGAGACCGTTTCCGGATAACCGGTTCCTGGTCAGAACGGTAGAGGAGAACACAGACGCGGGCCGCCATAAGATTGGCGAGATCTCTCAGAAGAAGTCACACGTAGAGAAGACGCTGCAGACTCAGATTTTGTTATCGGAAGCGCCAAGGGCCGGCTGATCTTCGGCGACAAGTCGCCGTATGACAGGATAGAGGACTTTGTCTGGGTTAGGGAGATAAAAAATAAAGAACGACCGGATGTGACATCACCATCAATCACCCAGCGCATATCTCTATTGCCGCAGGGTCTATTTAATCCTGACCCCTCCCTGCGGCCAAATACTCCGGCGCGCATCCTTGTCCGCAGGCCCTTTCGAGGGGGGAGGTGAGAATATGGCGGAGACAAAGGGTAAAGATAAGGGCAAGAGTTGACGAGGAACCCCTCCAGACGCACGATTTCATCCTCGGAGGCCTCAGGGGCCGGCAGATACACGGGAGCAAGTCCCCGCATAGTGAGATATAGGGCCTTGTTAGGATCAGAGACATAAAGAGGCAAGATACGGACGAACGTGAACTCAAGTCACTTCCGCCGCATATTTCTATTGCCGCAGCGTCTATTTAATACTGCCCCATCCCCGCGACTGTCAGCGACACGAACAGGACCCGGCGGCCTCGCCGATTTTTTCGGGTGAGCATCCACCGAATTTCCCATAGTGCACGGTGCGGTCCCCGGTCACCTTGAAGGCCTTGCCGTAACGGGTGCCGGAGACCATGGACGCGGTATTCCCGCAGACCAACATCGGTTTCCCGGTGAAGAACCGGTGGTGGTCGTCGAGGTCAAAATAATGAGGGTGCCCCGGGATGCCGCCGTCGTACCTGGCCACTTGTCCATAATCCTCGCAGATGTCTTCCAGATCGTCGAGCTTGAACGCTCTTACGGTACGCGACGAGAACTCCGTGGATCCGACCTTTTTCTCGACCTCTTCGTTGGCAATCTCGAGTCTGCATGTGCTCATGTAACGGAAGTCCGCCCATCCGGTCCTCGCCATGAGCCTGCGGAAATCCTCCGCGTACATGGCGCCGCCCAGGCATTCCCCGCGTAGCACGGGGTCCGCAGACAGGTGGTCGGGGATCCGCCTGTCCGCAAAAACATCGGAGAAGAACAGCTCGCCGCCCGGCCTCAGAACGCGGTATATCTCCCGGAACACCTTTTCTTTGGCAGGGGAGAGGTTGATGACGCAGTTGGATATGACGACGTCTACGCTGTTGTCCTCTATCCCGATCGACCTCAGGTCCTCGATGTACCCCTGCATGAACTTTACGTTCGACCTCCTGAAACCAAAACGCCTGCGCTGCTCCTCCTGATACTTGGCGGCGGTCTCGATCTGTTCGGTCGTCATGTCGACGCCGATCGCGCAGCCTGACTCGCCGATCAGCTTGGACGCGATGTACACATCCCTTCCGGTACCGCAGCCGAGGTCGAGCACCGTCATCCCCTCGAGCAAGGGCGGCAGGGGCGAACCGCAGCCGTAGGATCTTTCTTTTATTTCGTCGGCGATGAGCGGCAGTATCGCCTTTATTTCAGCGGACGGGCCTTCGGCGCAGCAGCATGCGCTTGTTTTGAGGTCGTCCTTGGTTCGTAATCTTTTACCGTAATAGTCCTTCACATCTTCGATTATCTTATCCATGTTCTTTCCTCCTTCTTCAAAGATCGTCATCCGGCCCCTCTTTCACTTTCAAGACGGCGCACGCTCTCCCGCAGCACTCTTCGTTGCTCTTGTCGTTCTTGTCGACCGTGACCGCGGTCAGTTCCCGCAGCAGACTTGCGGCGGCCTCGCTGCCCGCCTCGCTGATGGAATAATACATCCATTTCCCCTCTTTACGTGCGGTGACGATACCGCTGTCGACGAGTATCCTCATGTGATGGGACAGCGTTGGCTGGCTGACCCAGACCCGCTCCAGAAGGACGCAGGCGCATTTCTCGCCGTTCCGTAAATGGGACAGCACGGTAAGCCGTGTTTCGTCGCAGAGTGCCTTGAAGACCTTGGCGTCCTCCGAGTGTATCCTTTCCATAGATATCATATCCAAATATTTCGATATGTTGTTCTGGATAATTAAACTATGTACTGTTCCAGTTCGGATTGGGGATTCCGCTGTATCGGCAGTGCCGATCGTATACGTTCGCCATCTTTTGCTTGCGCTTCCAAAGCGTTACAATTTGTAACGGTTTCATTGTCTTCACTGAACGGCCTTTTTCGGTGCGCTCCAAAATACTTGCGGATGAAACAGGCCCTGCCCAAAAATACGGAGATGTCAGTCCTTGCCGCGTATGCTTTCGAGGTACTCGTTCTGTATGCGCACGACGCCGGCGCTGTCCTCCGCTTTTGAGTAATCCTCCAGCATCGCGCCGTTCAGCCGTATGAACTCCGGGGCCCAGTTGAACCTTCCCATGAACTGCTCCGCCTGTTCTTTCTCGCCGAGTATGATCAGGGACGCCAGTACCGCTTCCGCGCTGTTCAGCTCCATCGGCCTTCCCCAATTGACCGGGTTCGACGCAAGCATATAGGGGAGAGCTCTTTCGCAGCACCCCTTCACCCTCGGGAAATCGTCTATGTTCGTCCAGGTGAGGTCCATCACCACCAACCCCTTCCTGGCGTGAACTATGTCCGCCGGGGAAAGCGCCGTGTCCGAGAACGGGGACAGGACGACAGAGCCAAAAGGTATGGAGGACAGCGTCTTAGCCTCCTTCCCAAGCCCGAACCTGAGCATCCTCTTCGCGGTGCACTTCTTGGGGTCGCATTGACATTTGTCGTGTATTATTACGGGGATCATGCGCTTATCATCGATCTCAGTTTTTCCGGGTCATCCAAATTCTCTTTGACCCAGACGCTCATTTTTTCGATAAGGCCGGAGTAGCATTCCGCCAGTTCGCGGTCGTCCGTCGCGACGAAGTCCTCGGCGGACCCCATCTCGCAGAGCACCTGCTTTCCCTGCCACGGCGTCCTCTTCGCCCACTCGTCGAACACGCCCTTCCTCAGGAAGACGACGATGTCGTAATCCTCGTCCTCCCTGAGATGGTCGCGGTCCCTGAAATCCTTCGAGACCTGCCGCCTCATATCCTCCCCCCGCTGATACATGACGGATATCAGCTCGCAGTCCACCATGTCGCGCTTCGGCCCTGCGCTGTACGCCTCATACCTGCTGTCGAAATACTCTTTCGTGAAGTATTCCGCAAGCTGCGACGTGAGGTCGTTCTTCTCGTCTATGAACAGCACGCGGACCCTTTTCTCCTTCTTTCCGAACATAAGACCACTCTGAGGATGCTATCCGATAACGCTGATAGGATTTAGCGGTTGCCTAATA
>JAITCQ010000108.1 GCA_031283015.1 Candidatus Methanoplasma sp. | reverse complement strand
AACCCTCGGACCACTAAGGACTAGGCCCTGAACCTAGCGTCGTTGGCCAGACTTGACTACCCCTGCTTGAACGGGCTGATTCACTTTTTCATATAAAGAAGTACGTGCACATCAGAATGACGATGTGCATGTAATGGTGTTTGAGGAAGGCTTACGCCTTCATTATTTTCATCCAGCCGCCACTCTCATATATGGCGAGCTTTCTCTGTTTGAGGACGGCCTCGAATTCGTCCCAGGTTATGACCGACAGTCTGTCGTTCTTCCCTTTGGTGAACTGTACTCCCGAAGTCCCTTTTACTTTTCCGGGCTTTAGACCTTTGTTCTGCGCTATTTGCTTTGCTTTTGCAACGTCTATTTTCTCCATTACCATATTTCCACTCCCTCTTGCCCGCTGGCATTTTGCGGTAAATAATATCCAGATTGTAAATATTTAAAAGTTGTTAATGAAAAGCGCGTTACTGGGTCAAAAAAACCTTTTTTGGCGTTTAGGGTGCTGGGTCAGTTTCATCCGAATGACAAGAAATATCAACCCGGATACTTCTTCGGATAATGATGAAGAATGCCCACGCTTTGACGCTGCGCTCGATAACGGACGACGATATGACGGCAGAGAAGGCTCTGATGATAGGGCGGATGGTGGGCCGGTCCTACAGGACCGTATGCATCGGATCGGACACGGGGCCGAGCAGCGGGATGGTCAAGAACGCCCTCATAAGCGGGCTGCTTTCCGCGGGCGCGGACGTGAACGACGCGGATGTTGCTCCCGCCCCCGCGGTCGCTTTGGCCTCAAAGGGCTCGGACTGCATGCTGATGGTGGGAGAACCGAACGAGCAGGGGGTCATCAGCAGGATCTACATCATGAACTCCGACGGCTCGATATTCACGAAAGAGCAGCTGCGGCAGATGATCACGGCCGGCGGGGCGGACAGGGCCCTTCCGGGCCACAAAGACATCGGGACGCTGAGACTCTGCGACTCGGCGGCGGACGGCTACAACAGAGCGATATCCGGAAGATACGGCAAAAGGATCGACGCGCCCGTCATTTTGGACTGCGGGTGCGGGTGCACCTCCGTGTGCGCACCGCAGATATTGGCGTCCTTAGGCGCGGACCTGACGACGAGCAACGCACAGAGCGATCCGCGGTACAGCCCGCGACCGCCGGGAGTGGGCGCGAACGACATCTCCGGCCTCGCCGAGATAGTCGACACCGGCCTCGGCAGCATAGGGATAGCCCTCAACGGGGATGGGACGAGGCTCGCGCTCATTGATGAAAAGGGAAGATTTGTCGAACCCGAGAATGTCCTCGCGCTGCTGCTGATCTACCTCAAACCGTCGTCGTTGGTTGTACCCTTCGATGCCTCCGCGGTCGTGGACGACGCGTTCAGGGACCTGATAGGCGAAGGGATGTCCACTGACTCCGCCGCCCGCCACGGGAGACGGATAATACGGGCGGAGAATGACCTGGAGTCCGTGACCGCCGCGATAAGGAAGAACAATGCGGAGATGGGCGCGCTGACCGACGGGACCTTCATCTTCCCAGACATAACGATGTGTCCGGACGCCATCAACGCTGCGGCGGTGCTCGCGGGGATGTCGGGGGAGAACAGCATAAGCAGCCTGCTCGAGTCGTTCCCTCGATATACGGCCCTCAGGGAGTCGATCTACTATTCCGGCAACGCCGAACTCTTTAACAGGAAGCTCGGCGAGAGACTGAAAGATCTTGACACGGAGGACGTCTGGGAGATCGAAGGCGGACGTGTCGGCATGTCCGGAGGATGGTTCGCCGTGTCACGGAACAAGGACGACCCGGAATACATCGACGTGGCGGCGGAGGCAAAGGACAAAGCATACTTGGTCAGCATGATGGAGCTTGCGAAGGACATCGTCCGAGACTGTATGTGATCAGAAGATCAGTTCAAGCTCCACGGTCCTCCCGCGGGAGTCATAGGCCTTCCAGCTTTTCCTGTCGTACGGCTGGCATGTTATGAAGTGGACCCCGCCCATGTGGCCGAAGAAAACCAGGTCCGCGTCGGACGGGTCGTTGCGGTAGCCGGGGTGGGAATGCGCCGACCCGGATTTATGGAAGTCTATGGGCGACATCCAATCGCTTATGAAACTGTGGCTCTCGCCGTATATCGAACCCGGCACCAATATCATCTCGGATATCACGCCGTCGTATTCCCGGTGGAAGCATATGAACTCGTCTGGGTATGTGGATCTTGCGGATTCGTTGAACCCGTCGATGAAATCCACGCTCACCCCGTATATCCTTCCGGTCATATCGCGCTCACCAGTTTCTCCCTTACCCGGGAATAGAAATCTGTGCTGAACCTTATGAACCTGACGGTCTCCGACGATCTGAAAAAGTCTATGTGGGTCTTTCCCTTTATTTCATATTCTTCCTGCCCGTCCACTACCAGCAGGCAACCGCTGTCCATGATCGTCTCCACCGTGATCTTCGCGTCCGCGGGGACGACGAACGGCCTTGAGGCGAATTTGTACGCCGCCATCGGCACGACGACCATGCCGTTCACCTGCGGGTCTATGAGCGGCGCGCCGAGGCTCATCGCATAGCACGTGGAGCCTGTTGGGGTCGAGACTATTATCCCGTCGGCGCGGACCTCCGTCATCAGTTTATCGTTAACGTATACTTTGAAGTGCCTTATCTTCGCGATGGAGTCTGTGTGTATGACAGCCTCGTTCACGGCGTCCGCAAGGTACCTCTCCCGATACCACGAACTGAGCTTGAACCTCTCTTCCACCACATACTCCCCGCTGCGGAGCCTCCTGATCCCTTCTTCAAGGTCTTTCGCGTCCACCTCCGCCAAGAACCCAACCCCGCCCGCGTTTATCCCGATCAGCGGCGCTTTGTTCTTCATGCAGGTGCGGAGGATGGTCCCGTCGCCGCCGACGGTTATCATAATATCAACGTCCATATCCTCGACCGGGCGTCCCTCGACGCCAAGTTCACCCGCGATACCCTCGTCCAGAACATAGTCGCAGCCTTCCAGGGCCTTCATAACCCTTCCAGCGTACTCTTTTGCCTCCGGGATCCTCGTGTTCACGCATATGCCGTATCTCGGCGATGGGGGTATCCTGTTCCCGGCCTTGATGATGAAGTCATATACCTTCCTGTCGCCGAAAGCTATGAAGTTGGATCTGCAGCCGATGTCGAACGCCATATCCAGCACATTGCCTTCGAGGTCGTACACCTCTCCTCCCGCCTCTCTTAGGATGAGCGCGCTGGCCGCGATATCGACGATCCTTATCGCGCGCGAATACTTTTCCGCGTGCATCATGAACCCGTCCGCCTCCCCTTCGGCGACGAGCGCCATCTCCAGGGACGCGCAGCCGTACGAACGCGACGACTTGACCCTTTTCGTAAGATCGAAAGCGGCGGGGTGGGCGCCGCTGCCCAGGTATATCATCATGAATAGGTCGTCCATGTCAGCCTCCCTTACGCTGATCCTCGACCCATTCTTGTACGCTCCCTTCCCCTTCTCCGCGGTTATGACGTCCCCGGTGACCAGGTTCCGGAGGTATGCGGTGTGGATGTCGGAAAGGGACTTCGTGCCTATTGCCATGGAGATCGTGAACATAGGGACGCCTGCGATGGCATTGGACGTCCCGTCTATGGGGTCCAGGACCAGTGTCTCTCCGCCGCCGTTGTCGACGAACCCTATCTCCTCGCTCAGGACGTTCAGCGGGATGCCGTTCCTCTGGATGAACGCAAGGACGGTGTTCTCCGCTATCTTGTCTATCTGGGAAGTGGACGTCCCGTCGGCGCCCATTCCTATGCACTTTCCTTTGCATTTCGAATCGGGGATCTTTTTTATCGCTTCCTCTACCGCGTCGGCGATCCTACTGAGAACATCCATCATGAACAGAAAGAGATGGCCGCAGTATATTGCTCTTTTGATTATCCGTCCTCCCGGCAGATGGTCCTCTGTCCTTTGTCGTATGCCGACGGAACCTTACTCAGAGTCCGCGGGAGGCCGTTCATCTTCTTCCGGGGATGCCTGTGTCCGCCTCCTGAGCAGGAGCACGGAGATGCTTCCGGCTACCAAGAATATGCCGGCGACGATCGCCGAATATGCGCCGCCGCCCATATGGTCCATCAGCTTCATATCGGCTATCAGATCCGCTTCGGGAGAAGATACCCAGATCTTAGACAGCGGATATAGGATGTAGAGGATCACGGATATCAGCACGGCGGCTCCGAGAGCGATCCCGGCCGCGGCGGCCTTCAGCTCGTGTTTGGTGAACACCGTAACAGAAACGATGACGGAGGCCGCGGATGCCGAAAGGACGATCAGCGGCATGTAGATGAAGTACCCCTCGTCTGGGTAACCGTGGGTCTTCATGAAAAGGTCGTATCCGGAATAGTTGAACTGGACGATCACGAACTCCATGCTGAACCACAGCAAAAAGACGCTGACGATCCCGACGATGGATCCCGCGAGCATTATGATCTTGAACAGATCGGCAGAACCTACGGCAAAATTCGAACTCTCGTCGGACATGAGCGAACACGACCGTCAGCAAATAAAAGGATGTTGTAAAAGGTTTAGTGATCGCTGATCCTTGTTGTTCAGACCGAACTCTTCGAAGAGATCAGCAGCGCGCCGAATATGAACATCAGCGCACCGGCCACGGCGGCTAGGTATAGTCCTATGCCAAAGATCTCCGTGGTGAAGTCCAACTTCCACATGAACACTATCGCCGCTATCAGCACGAGGATCCCGCAAAAAGCGGCTCCTCCGCCGCCTATCCTTCCTGGCTTCAGTATTGTTATCAGTCCGCTGAGCAGACCGAACACAGAGAATACTAGGACGATCAGGGGCATGTACAGTGGGTATATTTCTTTAAAGTACTCTATAACCGAGATATCCTCGGTCACCAGTTTTATACAATCCCATCCTGTAAATGACCCAATAAAGTCAAACCAGGCCATGAATACTCCGATGATCCCGGCGAGGGCGCCTAACACGACTATTATCGCGTATATCGAAGTGGTTGATTTCACATTTGCCATATTTTGTTCCTCCTTTTTTGGTATAGCAAAATCCACCTGTTCTGTATAAAATCTTAATGGTGTTTTCCGCCGCTCGCGCTTTTGAGACAGAATTATTAAACTATAGGGCAATTACAAAGCGATGATCCCCGTTGACTCTACTGGCGGCACAGTGTTCTCGGAGAGCGGCAAGCTCTATACGCTGTCGTCCAACCCCGGCATCAGAGTGTACGGCGAGAAGCTAGTGAGGATCTCCGACGGGGAATATCGGGAATGGAGTCCGCAGAAGAGCAAGCTCGCCGCCTATATAAGAACGGGCGGCGAGGTCTTTCCGATAACAAAGGACAGCAGGATACTCTATCTCGGGGCGTCCAGCGGGACCACGGCGTCCCATCTGTCGGACATCACCGTTGACGGTAAGATATACTGTGTCGAATTCGCGCCGAGGATGTTCAGGGACCTTGTGAACACCTGCGCCTCCCGGCCGAATATGCTGCCCATACTGGGAGACGCGGTCAACCCCGAGGAATATCAGTTCGCGGTCGGGACGCTGGATATGGTGTATGCGGACGTGGCCCAGAAGAGGCAGGCGGACATCATCGCGGACAACATGGACTTTTTCCGCGCCGACATCGGGATGGTCGCCATAAAGGCCAGATCCGAGGACGTCGTTTCCCAGCCTTCCGAGGTCTATAGGGCATCCGAGAAAAGACTGGAGGACCGCGGATTCAAGATACTGGACTCCAGGAACCTTGAGCCATACGAGAATGCCCACAGAATGATCGTTTTCAAGAGGAAATGACATGGCGACCGTCTATGCGGTCGCTTTCATGGACGACCGCTTCCTTATGGTCTTCAACGAGAAGCGCGCCGGCTGGGAGATGCCGGGCGGGAGCATCGGGGACGGCGAATCGGCGGAGGACGCCGCGAGGAGGGAATTCGCGGAGGAAGCAGGGTACGGCATCGATATCCTGGAAATACGGGATCTCGGCCATTGCCGCGTCTGCGCGTGTTTGCTGCTGGATCGGGTGAACGGCTCGCCGGAGTTCAGGTCCGAGCTGTTCCGGGAGGTCCCGGAAAGGATAGCTTTCGAGCGGTCGGAGTACGACGCCGTGGTGCCGTGGGCGCGTTCTGTGGTCTGCTCTTTCGAGGACCGCAGGTGAGCGGGGGCGGCGAGAGAGCCGCCGATACGACGGAACATACCCAGTCTCGGTTTTCCACACGGCGGCGACCGTGTGCGGGATACGGAGATGGAAGTATTGACCCTCCGCCAAACTTTTTTAATGGCATCCCGCTACCATACAGAGATGACGGTCTGGCAGCTTATCCTGGATGTTTTCGGGGATTTCTTCGCGGCGATACTGTGGCTGTCCGCTCTGATGATACTTCTCCTCATATTTCTGGAGAGGGCGGATCCACGCACGATCGCGATGTGGATTGCCGTGCTCCTGTTCGTCCCGGTCATAGGTTTCTTCATCTACCTCTGTTTCGGACAGACCTTCTACCCGAGAAGGCATTTCGCATTGAAGAACGTCGACGACCAGAAGCTCGCTCTCTTCAGGGCCGAGGCTCTGGAAGAGATCAACAGGGAGCACATAACTCCGGAGAACGAAGAGGGGCTGCGTTTCGCGAGGGCGATGCTTGAGGCGGGAGGCTCCACATACAGCAGCAACAACGACCTTAAACTGTACACCTTGGGCGAGCCGTTCTACAAGGACCTTCTCAGCGACCTTTCGAACGCGAAGAAGTTCATCAACGCCGAATATTACATTCTTAGGGACGACGAGGTCGCGAACAAGTTCATAGATATCCTGATAGAGAAAGCGAAAAACGGGGTGGAGGTCAGGCTCATGGTCGACGCGGTCGGTTTCAAAAGAGGGCCGAAGAACCGCATCAAAGAGCTGAAGGAAGCGGGCGTGCGGTTCAAGCTCTTCCACAAAGCGGTCACGGTGCTGCTTAGCCCTAGGAAGCAGAACAGGAACCACCGGAAGCTGGCGGTCATAGACGGAACGATAGGGTACGTGTCGGGGTTCAACATAGGCGACGAATATCTTGGCAAAAGCGAGCTGGGGTTCTGGAGGGACACTGGGGTGAGGGTGGAGGGCACCGGGGCCGTCCCGATCAACACTCGATTCTTCATGGATTGGGGATATGCTACGAAGAAAAGACTCGACCCGGACTCCGAAGAGGGCGACAGATACTTCCCAATCGAGAAGGACGCCCGATACGGCGACGGCGTCATTCAGCTGATATCCGGGGGCCCGGACACCAAGAACAACCCCATCGAACTCCAGTATCTCAAACTGATCAACACCGCAAAAAGGACGCTGTACATCCATACCCCATATCTTGTTCCCAGCGACGAGGTGCAGAAGGCGCTGATCATCTCCGCGTGCTCGGGGGTGGACGTGAGGATAATAATGCCGGACAGACCGGACCATCCTTTCGTGTTCTGGGTCAGCATACTGAACGCGGGGGAGCTGCTTGAGCGCGGAGTGCGGATATTCCATTACAAAAGGGGGTTCGTCCATTCGAAGACGCTGGTCGCCGACGGCGAATTCTGTTCGGTGGGCTCCGCCAACCTGGACCGCAGGAGCATGAGACTCAACTTCGAGACCAACGCCATGATCTATTCGAAGGATATCGGAAAACAAATGAACGACGCTTTCGCGGAGGACCTCGGCCACTGCACGGAATACACCCTCGAGGACTTCAGGAAGCTGAACCGGCGGGAGCACTTCAAGATCAGCATCGCGCGTCTTTTCAGTCCTTTAGCCTAAATATAAAGAGTCAATCTTTTATACTCCTTCCGGGTTGGAGTGTCAGCCTCGCCGCATATATAATGATCGGAGAATCAAAATATGGCAAGAATGCACGCAAGAAGAAAGGGCGTATCCTGTTCGAAACGCCCCATGATAACCGAGAACCCCGAATGGGTGCCTCTTACAGCCACCGAAATAGAGGACCTCATAGTTCAGTTCGCCGAGCACGGAGCAACATCCGCGAAGATCGGACTCAACCTCAGGGACCAGTACGGCGTTCCCAACGTGAGACTCGCGACGGGAAAGACCGTAACGGAGATCATGAGGGAGAAAGGAGTTATGCCCAACCTTCCCGAAGACCTTTCTAACCTGATGAGGAGGGCCATCTCCCTCAACGTTCACGTAAAGAACAACAGAGGGGACTTTTCCAACCAGAGGGGACTCAACCTGATCGAGGCAAAGATCAGGAGACTGGAGCGCTACTACAAAAGGAACGGCGTTCTCCCCCAGAACTGGAAATACTCTCTCGCAAACGCAGAGATAATGCTCAAGTGAGGGCCTTATGGACGATCCCGTCCTTCCTTCCAAACTTCTTACAACTTTATCTCAGGCCGCCGGCATCGTCAAAGGCCACGATTTCATTCAGGTCTATTCGCACTACGATGCGGACGGCATCTCCGCCGCGGCTATAATCGCGAAGACGCTTCTCAGAGAGGGAAAGGAGTTCAAGGTCACCCTCTTCACAAGTCTGAACGACGAGAACATGAACGTAATAAGGGATTCTCATTCCGAATGCGTCATCATATCGGATCTGGGCGCGTCGTACATAGAGCAGCTGGACGCCCTGGAATGCGACGTGATCGTTCTGGACCATCACACTATCGAGCAGCAGGCAAAAAGGATCTGCTACGCGAACCCCCACCTTTACGGCATCGACGGGATGACCTCGGGGTGCGGCGCAACGATGGCGTTCCTTTTCTCGATCGCGGTGAGCGAAAAGAACTGGGACCTTGTTCAAGTTGCGTTCGCCGGGATCACCGGCGACAAACAGACGATCAATGGCCTGAAGGGATTGAACATATACCTTTACGAAGGGGCGCTGGAAAGAGGGTACATCAAAGCGGTCGAGGGGTCGATGATACCTCCGGGACTGCTGACCTCGGAACTCTATCTCTCGACGGAGCCTTACCTGCACGGAATAAGCGGCAACGCGGACGGCGTCGCCGGGCTGTTGGATTCCGCCGGGATCGGGCGGGAGAGACACAGCGGGGACCTTACGGCGGACGAAAGAAGGAAGCTCTCTTCCCTGATCGCGCTGAAACTCATTGAGCAGGGCACATCCATGCAGACGATGTTCGAACTCTCCCGCACAAGATATCGGCTGAAAGATTGGAACACGGACGCCGAAACGCTGGGTTCCCTGCTCAACGGATGCGGGCGCCTGGGTCTCGGAGGCGTCGGCGTCTCCGCCGGTATCGGCGACCCGAAAAGCCTGTCGAAGGCGGCGGAGCTCGAGACCGCTTCGAAGGCGCAGATAATGGACGGGGTGCTGCTTCTCAAGAAGAACGGATTGAACCAGATGAACAGTATACAATGGTTCGATAGCTCGACCCTCGGATTCACGGGAATGATCTGCGGTATCGCCATGCAGTTCATCGGGGATCCGTCGAAGCCGACCGTCGGAATAAACCGTTCCGAAGGTACGGCCAAGATATCGTCGAGAGCCACGTTCGGTCTTTTGGAGAAGGGGGTGGACCTCTCGGCCGCGATGAGAGAGGCGTGCGCGTCCGTGGGCGGGACCGGCGGCGGACACCGGATAGCAAGCGGGGGTTCCTGCCAGATAGAGAAATGCGACGAGTTCCTTTCGAATCTTGACAGGATCGTCGGAGAGCAGCAGTCGTGATCGCGAGCGCGGAATATCTGCGGTCTGCGGCGTCTGACCTGCCGATCCTTTTGCCGATCATATAAAAGTGGCGGCGATCAAAACGAAGACGAGGGAAACTGCGGTGCCGAGCACCCACGCTATAACGTAAAGGTGTTCGTACTTTATCTTCCTCCCGTTTTTAAGCTGCACCGGTCGAGACGACCAATGTCCCTTTTTACTGAAATCCGCATACGAGAACGCTTTGGAGATCCCCATTAACGACAGGAGGCAACAGGCCGACGCCCATAACAAAGCATACGACCTAAAGCCGATACTGAGGATTGCCAGAAGGACCGCTGCCGCCGTGAGACCGACCGGCAGGTACAGCATCGTCTTTCTTTTTGTCTCGTTCTTCATCGTCGACCATATCTGTTTTTGGAAACTTCTACTTTACGTCAGATCCGTTTCCCGCCGTATGTCCGAATGGATCGACCGACAAATCGGGGCGACGGATCGGGTCACCTCCAGGTGACCTCCACCTCATCTGTTCTGAACCTCTGCCTTACGGCGGTGTCCTCGATGCCCATCCTTATCCCCGATCTGTACATTATGTGGCCCAGCCATGCGATCATCGCGCCGTTGTCCACGCACAACCGTCTGTCGGGAACGAACATCTCCGCCCCGCGGTCCTCGGCCATGATCCTTATCATTTCCTGCAGACGCTGATTCTGGGCCACTCCGCCGCCCAGCAGGACCTCGTCCTTACCGATAT
>JAITCQ010000087.1 GCA_031283015.1 Candidatus Methanoplasma sp. | reverse complement strand
CCGGCGGTGCGCATGATGACCACCATCGCGTCGGATACCCTGCCGGAGACCATGTCCTTCTCCTTCCAGCACGCTTCGAGCTGGGTCGGCGACCTTCTCTCTTTCATGTTTCCCGGTCCAGAGCATGTGGTATCCTTTATTAATTGTTGTCAATCGGCCTGCCGTCTGTAAGGGGATGCTATGCCGCATTCTTTTTTCCACCGATATTCCGGACGGGGTTCCCTTTCCGAGGAAATATTAATAAGATACCTTTCAATCCGATTGACAGGTAAAGCAATGGTAAGAGAGATCATCGTCATCGGTTCGGGCGCGGCTGGAATAACGGCGGCGTCCTACGCCAGAAAGACGGACCCCGACGCAAAGATAACAGTTTTCACCGAAGATACGGACATAGCCTACTCGCCGTGCGCCATACCTTGGGCGGTGGAAGGCAAGATCGCTTGGGAGAACGTGGTCATGCACACGCCCGAGCATTATTCAGAAAAAAAGAACATCGACGTTCTCACGCAGACCAAAGCGGACTTTGTGGACAGCTCCGCAAAGACGGTCGCCGCCGGCGGGAAGACATACAGATACGACTCGCTGGTCATAGCCACCGGAGGGAAGGTGTTCATACCCCCGATAAATGGGGTCGGCCTCGACGGGGTGTTCGCCGTGAGGACGGTCCAGGACGGCAAGAGGATACAGTCTTACCTCAGGGATGTGAAGGAGGTCGCCGTCTGCGGGGCCGGGACGATAGGGTTGGAGATGGCATCGACGTTCCTGGACCTGGGGAAGGAAGTGATGGTGATCGAGATGATGGACCAGGTCATACCCCGCATCGCCGATAAGGACATGGCGGACCGGATCCAGAAGTATCTTGAGGAGCGAGGAGCGAGATTCGTTCTGAACGCTCCCGTCCAAGCGGTCATCGGCACCGGGAAGGTTAGAGGGGTCACGGCCGGGGACAATAACTATCCCTGCGAGATGGTCATCTTCGCCACCGGCGTGAGAGCGAACACCGACATCCCGAAACAGCTGAACTTCGATATCGGCCAGCTCGGCGGCGTCATCGTGTCGCCCTCGCTCCAGCCTTACAGGAGGGGGCGCATCGTCCCGGACATATTCGTGGCCGGCGACGTGATACAGTTCGAATCGGCGGTAATGCCCGGGCCGACCATGAGCCAGCTGGGATCGACCGCCGTAAGGCAGGGCGCGGTCGCCGGCGCGAACGCGGCCGGGGGGAATGCCATGTACGGGCCGATCGCAAGCCCCTGGGTAAGCGTGATAGGCGAAAAGGAGATCGCGGGAACGGGATTGTCCCTGGGTCTCGCGTCGTGGTACGGGGTGACGGCGGTCAGCGGCAAGGCCGAAGGCCTCACCCGCGCCAGGTATTACCCAGGAGCAACGGAAATGATTGTAAAGGTCCTGGCGGACGCGGCCTCGCACAGGCTGATAGGCGCGCAGATAATCGCCGGGGAAGGAGCCACAGGGAGAATCGACTGGATTACGTCGGCCATAGTGTCGGGCATGACGGCGGAGGATTTCCTCGTGCGCGCGGAAAATGCGTACTGCCCTTCGACATCGATGGTGAAGGATGTCGTCATCTCGGCTGTGGAAGACCTATGTGGGAAATTGAAGTGATCAGATGGAATATGAAGAATACAAGAAGCTCTATGATTCCCTGAACAGGCCGGACGACGTCCGCAGGTTCATCGAGAATGGGTACGACCACAGGCTTATAGAGACGCTGTACACTCAGAAGACCAGCAGGGACGTGAAGAAACGTTTCCATTCCGTCAAACAAAAGGCCCCGATCCTGCTTAGAGAGTGGAAGAAGGGAAGGACGCTCATGGAGATCGCCGACAGGAATCGGTTCCCTCCGATACTGATCGCCATGCTCATATTCCAGGAGGACGGGGCGAGCAGGAAGCGTTTCTGGGAGTTCATAAGGTCGCCGGAACTGCTTGAGAGTCCGCAGACCGCCGAAGAGGTAAGGGAAGTGGTCAAGAATGACCTGGTATACTCCCCGGTCGCGGACGAAAGGCATAAGGAGAGGGGAGTCTGGGGGGAGACGCTGCTCCAGGACTGGCTGAATGGGCAGAGCATCACATACAGAACAGAGAACGATCTCCGCGGCGGGGACGGGCAGAAGACCCCGGACTGCCTGCTGGACGAACCGATGACCTACGACGGGAAGAAGATATGTTGGATAGAGAGCAAGGCGTCGTTCGGCGACAACGTGGAGTTCCGCCTCAACTCAAGGAAGCAGCTATGCCCTTATACTCAACTGTTCGGCCCCGGCCTGGTAGTCTACTGGACCGGATGCTTGGACGACCTGGAGTGCCCGCCGGACGTCTACGTCTCGGACGTCTCCGTATTGGAAAAGAAACTGGGTAAGCTCACAGAGTGACCCTTCTTTCGTATTCCTCTCTGAGCTCGCCTAAGGTCGTCGTCCTCTCCGCGAATGCGTTGTGCTTGTGTATGGACTCCTCCGACTCGCTCTTCACCGTCACCTCGACATCGTCGGGAAGGGTGTCGTACCTTTCGACGATAGACTCCAAAACATTCCGCACAACGTCCTCGACGAACCTCGGGTTGTTGTGTGCGTTGATCACCACCTGCCCCTCGTCGTCCCTTTTCAGGAGTTCGTAGGTAGGTGATGAGAATGCCGCCTGCACTATGTCGATGACCTCGTCGGCCTCCACGTCGACGCGGTCGTCCATCGTCAGCAGGACGGTGCATATGTTCCTTTGATTGTGGGACATCACCGCGATCCCCTCGGCGCAGGCCGTCATCTCCGACACGGTCTGCTGGGCGCAAGGGCATGCGGTCATGCCTATGACCTCCACGCCTATGGTCTTCCTGATGCCTTGACCTCTTACGGCGGATCCGCTCGCCAGCAGCTTGAAGATCTCCAGCGTTCCCCTTCCAAGGGGCGTCCTGCACTCTCTAAAGTACTCCGCCGTGATGTCGACGCTGGCGGTCTGGGCGTACTCGTGGTGCGTGAGCAGTTTCCTGCACATGTCGCTCGCGATGTTCTCCAGGCCGGTCACCGGTTCCCTGATGCTTTCCTCCACCACGACGCTGAGCACTTCCACGTTCCTTGAGAGGTGGGACCCTTTCTGCTCGGCGGGAAGGTCCACGAATATGTCTATCGAACAATTAAGCGCCCCGTTCAATGCGCTGTTGATCCCTTCCCTCCTCACTACAACGGGTTTCCTGACGCCGGTGACACCTACCTTGGTGAGTTTGGACCAGGTATCGCCCTTCCGGTACTGCACGTCGCACTTCAAAGTCATGCAGCGTAATAACGTTTTAACTTAAAGAGTATAGAGTAACAATAAACTTGGTAGGAGCAATGAATATCATGTCATACCGCTTTACGAAACACATGATCTGCGGCGTCGACGAGGCGGGGAGAGGGTCGGTGCTCGGCCCTTTGGTGGTGGGGGCCGTATACTCTGAATCGGATGATATGTTGAAGGAGATCGGCGTCAAGGACTCGAAGAAACTCACTCCCAAGACAAGGGAGCGGATGTACGATCAGATCGTAAACGCATGCGAATTCTGCGTCATCCCGATATCGGCGGAGGAGATCGACGCCAAACGAAAGATGATGTCTCTGAACGAGGTAGAGCTGGAGATGTTCGTCGCGGCCTGTTCTAAGATCCCTGTGTCGGCGGTGTACGCGGATTGCCCGGACGTGAACGAGGCGGGCTTCTCGAAGGAGATGGGTGGGAGGATGAAAAGAACCGAAATAACAGCCAGGCACAAAGCCGACGATATATTTCCGATAGTTTCCGCCGCGTCCGTCGTCGCGAAGGTGACGAGGGACCGGATGATCGCCGACATCCGGGACGAATTCGGGGCGGACATCGGAAGCGGCTACCCCAGCGATCGCGTGACGATGGGGTTCATAGAAAAATGGATAAAAGATAACGGGGGTCCCCCTCCACATACGCGCTGTTCGTGGGAGCCCGTGAGACAGATGATGACCGTCTCCAAGAACACCCGGATCAGCGATTGGTGAGACCATGAGCATGGAAGCTTCGATTCAGACACTCATTGACAAGTTCCACAGAAAGATGGAGAACGACGAGCAGGCAAGGGCGGAGGTCATGCCCATCGTGAAAACGGTGAACATCGACCTTGGGGCGGAGCACTATTCGATGAGGCTGGAGAACGCTCAGATCAGCGATTTCAAGCCGGTGATTATCGATGAGGCGGACATCATCCTTCTGACGACCCCGGAAAGTCTGCAGGGACTGATAGACGGCACGCTAAGGCCGATGAAGGCGTACATAACGAAGAAGATCGTCGTCAAAGGCAAGATCCAGGACCTGCTGTTCCTTAAGAAGTTCTTCTGAACGGCAAGCGAATGCCGGACCCTCCCGCCGGAACATGGAAACCCCCATCCTCCCGACGAAGGTTTTTATATCAAATCGCAGTAGGTGGAGATAACAGCGAGGTGGGGTAGCCAGGATATCCCGTCGGGCTCATAACCCGGAGACCGGTCGTTCAAATCGACCCCTCGCTACCATTACCTTTTCTAAGATCGTCTGATCCTTACTGCTTAAAGCAGGCCCTTCGCTTCTTCCGGAGTTATCTCCAGGGCTTTCAGCATATACTCCAGGGCTTTCTTCGCGTACGGCGCCCTGGCCTTCGGATCCTCCATTATTTCACCGTAGGTTGCCATCACGTTGTTGAAGTACTCGATGGCGAACTCCGAATACAGCGACGATTCCAGAGACTCGTCGATCTGCGCCGCCTCGTTGTATGCTTTCTCGGCCTCGTCATACTTGTTCACGGATATGCAGAACGAACCGTACGACTGGTAGAACTCCACCTTGTCGCCGTCAAGCTCTATCGCTTTCTTGTAAGCGTCCATTATCTCCTCTGCGGAGACCTTCGCGCCGAACATCCCCGATGCGTAGTTCCCGCACTCCGCTTTGTAATACCAAACCTCCGCATTCTTCGGATATTCCTCGGCGAGCTTCTTGAAATGAGAGTACGCTTTCTTGAAGTCCCCCTCGTCCATCGCTTTCATACCAGCCTGAATCTTCTTGTCCGGAGTGTCTTCCGCCATATTTATCGATATGATAAAGAAGAGCTGGTTTTAATCACTTTCCTTCAAAACCCGCCGTACCCGGCGATCCGAAAGGGTGCGTCGTTGTAAAAAGGATCGAAAGAAACGATCGGGAGACGTTTAACAGGGGCCGTGGCCCCATTAGTCAATCGAGGACATTTTGGATCGGAGGATCAGCCGGATGCCTATCGCCGCAAACAGCAGCAGTATGGCCGCCGCCCATAAGGGGACGCCGTCGCTGTCGCCTCCGTCGAAGTATAGCTCAAGGTGAACGGGAGCCCCTACGTGATATTTGGGTATCTCCGCCGTCTCGTATACAGTGCCCTCTTCTTCCCACTTGTCAAATTGGTACCCGGTGTCCGCACGCGCCCTCAGAAATATGTTCGAGAACTCCTGCAGGCTGACCGTCCCCGTATACGGGAGGAACGGCTCGCCGTTCACGCTGTACTCCGCGTGGCCCTTCCCTCCTGCGATGTCTATGTTCAGAGTGATATCGGACCGGAGGGTCCTGCTGCTCACGTTTATCGCATGGTTAGCCCGCACATCGAAGAACGTGTATGAACCGGACGCGACCTGTTCTGCGGACAGAGACACGCCATCCACCGCCACCGACAGTAACGTGTATCCGTCGGACGCGGAGAATCTGAACGTCCTGCTGTCTCCGGCAGTGACGGTGGTCTTCCCCTCGGGGGACATGGCAGCGCCTGGGCCGGCGGAAGCCGTTATGAAAAATTCTTTTGAGGGAGGTGTGACCGATATCGGGGGCGTGACCGTCTGCGGGAGCGTTGCAATCAGCTTGTTGTCCTCCACAGACAGTTCGAACTCGTATCCGCCGATCCGGAGCACGAAGTTCGCCGGCGTTCCCGACATGGTCCCGGTGCTTCCGTCGATCAGAACGATGACGGCACTCTGCTGCATGTCCGCCGCCTCGAAGGGTTCGACACTTACCTCTGCGGCGCCGACGCACACATTCCCGCCGACGGTCGAATACTGAAACAAGGGGCGGGGATCGCCGGAGAATTCCAGAACGGAACTCGGGTCTTCGCCAATGGTGAAGCCGCCTTCGATCGCGCTTCCCGCAACGAACACGACGGAGTTGGCACGATCGGCCAGGGCGACGTCTCCTTTGATCAAAGCAACATTGCGAAAGGAAATGCCGGAACTGTCGGCGTATATGCCGTGACCGCCGCCTTCGATGGTCCCGGAGTAATTGTTGATGCCACCGCCTGTGCCTGCGTAGTATATTCCTATGTGCGGTCCGCGAATCGTGCCGTTGAAGTTATCGATCCACGGATCGGCGCTAGTGCCAGTGGCGTATATCCCGATTCCGCCGTCCTCCGTGCCTTCTATCGTGCCGGAGTTTTGCACATAGGCGCTGCCTTCGATCTGGATACCCGCGCGCAGACCCTGGATGAGACCTCCCGTGTTGGAGACGATGATGGAGCTTCCGGTGAAGTTGATCCCGCATTCGCCTTCAAGGATACCGGTGCTGCCGTTTGTGACACGGACATCCGACGTGTCGGCGTTGCCGTTGACCGCATGGTTGCCGTCCCCGAAGGCAGAAACTGTGGCCGTGTTGGTAAAGGATGAACCGCTGCCGAGGGAGATGCTGTGCCCTCTGCCGGACGTCAACTTACCGGCTGCGGAGATCGGTGGCTGGGAGTATATGCACAGACTTCCCTCGGCGACGGTTATGCCTTGGTCCACAGTCAGCACGCAGCCGTCCGCGATGATGATGCTGACGTCGCCGACCGTGACAAGGTCTATGATATTGACGTTCTCCGCCACAAGGAACCATCCGTCGTTCAATTCGAATCTCGGAGCAAGTCCGTCGAAGAAGGCCTGACCTGCCTCCGTTACGTTGTCCTGATATTGCGTATTGCCGCTGATGTCCGTGTACTGCACGCCGTCCGCCGCCTCTGCGGGCGTCGCCGCGAAGAGCGCAGCGGCCATGGCCGCCGCCAGTGCGATGGCGATCATTACCGTCGGCAGCAGTCTTACGGTTCTTTTTGATCTTGTCATGACGTGACCTTCTTCCGACCATCCCGTGCCGGTTGTCTTTTCGGAGACGTACCTCTATATAAAGTATATACGATTTTGTATGATTTTTTATGGAAGCGCGAGGGGTATTCCGGGCTTGCGGCCGCTTCCGTGCGGGAATCCGACTCCTAAGTTACATATTTAACGTCAGAAAAATATGCTCAGGTATGATCGAGGATGTTTGGAAGGATATGGCTGCGGACCCGGCGACGGTAGGATATTCCTTTAAAAGGATAGGCCTGCCCTCCCCAAATGCAGGGTCGATGTCCAAATGCAGAGAATTATGCGCCCAGAACCTCTGCGGCGCATACGGCGTGACCTGGGGGTGCCCGCCGGGCGCGGGTGCCGAGGCTGAATGCCTGGAACTGATCAGAAGCTTTTCCCGAGCCGCCATCCTCATAAAGGAATACGACGGCATCGATCTGAAGGATCGGGAACTGCTCAAGAGGCTCGGAAGCGGCCACCAGGAATTGTGCAGGAGGTTCGGCAACGCGCTGAGGAAGGAAGGATACCAGGCGTCGGCATTTTCCGACGGAGGCTGCGGATACTGCGGGGAATGCACGTATCCAGACGATCCGTGCAGATACCCGGACCAAAGGGTGTCGTCGATCGCCTCCTATGGGATACTGATGGACGAGTACATGGGGTCTCAGGGTATAGACTTCAAGTTCAGGGACGACGGCATGACCCTTTACGGCCTGATAATGTACGACGAGCCGGGGTCAGGAAACAATATATCTGAGGCAGACAATCAGACGGATGACAGGCAGTGACCCAATGGATAAAGAGACGGTGAAGAAGGTCGCGAAGACCGCACACCTCGCACTCAGCGACGACGAACTCGAGAGATACTGTAAGGACCTGGGCGAGATACTGGATTATTTCAAGGTGCTTGACGAATCCCCGGAGGGAGAGGGGTACGGAGTGGACCCAGTAGAGATCGCGGACATCCTGAGGGACGACGTGCCGGGGATCTTCATCGACCCTTACGAGCTTTTGAAGGACATGAAGACCTACGAGAACTACGTCAGGGGGCCGAGACTTCTATGAAGGATGTCCTCGCCTCCCTGCCGGCCCTCAACGAGAGATACTCCATGTTCAGCTGCATTGCGTCCGGAGCGGACACGGAGGAACCGAAGTTCCTGTTCTCCGCCAAGGACAACCTTACGTCGAAGGACATGGAGACAAAATGCGGCTCTAGGATATTGGAGGGATACCGCCCCGCCTTCGACGCCGCCGCCGTAGAGAAGATGAGACAGTACGGCGGAAGGCTGATCGGGAAGAACAACATGGATGGGTTCGGGTTCGGCACGTTCAGCACCAATTCCGCTTTCGGCGTGCCTAAGAACCCCTTCGACCTCGAAAGGTCATGCGGAGGATCCTCGGGAGGATCGGCCTGCGCCGCGGCGGTCATCGAGGATCATGTCTCCCTCGGAGTGTCCACCGGTGGGTCGATCTGCTGCCCCGCTAGTTTCTGCGGGGTATACGGTATCGCGCCCACGTACGGCAGGGTGTCGAGGTACGGCCTGATCGACTACGGGAACTCTTTGGACAAGATCGGACTGCTTTCCTCTGACCCCGCCGCCCTTGCCGAGTTCCTTCCGGTCATATCCGGGAAGGACCCGAGGGACCCCACGTCCTGCGCACAGCCGCCTCTCGATCTGAAGGGAAAAAGAATAGGATCGGTGGCGGTGCCGGAAGAAGCCCTTAAGGGCATCAGCAAAGACGTCCTTTCAGCCTTTGAATCATCCTTGGACATCCTGAGGAGCATGGGGGTCGAGGTGAAAAGGGTGAGCATGCCCTCTTTGAAGTACGCCATGCCCGCATACTATATCCTGGCGACATCCGAGGCCTCCACGAACCTGGCCAGGTATGTGGGGATGAGATACGGTCGGCAGGACGGCGACCTTTCTTTGGGCTTCGACGATTATTTCACGTCATTCAGGTCCGAATATTTCGGCGACGAGGCGAAGAGAAGGATACTTCTCGGAACATACACGAGGATGGCGGGATTCAGGGACAGATATTACGCCAAGGCGCTCAAGGTCCGGCTTCACGTCATCTCGTCCTACAAAAAGGTCTTTGAGGACCACGACGCCGTTCTGACCCCGACGATGCCCTTCGCCGCCCCGAAATTCGAGGACATATCTAAAATGACGCCGGTCGAATCATACAGCGCAGATTTTCTCACCGTGCCGGCGAACCTTGCCGGTATTCCTCACCTTTCCGTTCCGTGCGGCTACGACGAGGACGGAATGCCGATCGGCATGCAGCTTGCCGCCGCCCACTGGGCGGAGGGCCCCCTTCTGACATTCGCAGAGGAGTGGGGGTCCGCCTTCGACGTAAGGAGACCGGAGGTGCCGCTGTGAGGATCGGATTGGAGATACACGTGCAGCTTCCCACCGCGTCGAAGATGTTCTGCTCCTGCCCGACCACCGATGCGGACGCGCCTAACACGCACGTATGCCCGACCTGTCTCGGTATGCCGGGATCGAGACCGGTGATGAACAGGAAGGCCCTGGAATACGGGATAATGCTGGCGAAGATGCTGAACTGCGAGATTGCCGAGACCACCTGGTTCTCCAGGAAGACGTACTTCTATCCGGATATGAGCAGGAGCGTTCAGATAACGCAGTACGACAACCCCGTCGGAAGCAGGGGTACGTACATGTTCCAGGGGAAGAAACCTGTGAGGATAACGAGGATCCATCTTGAGGAGGACCCGGGAAAAACAAAAAGGGTGGGGGACCAGTCCTCGCTTGTCGATTATAACAGATCCGGGATCCCGCTTGCCGAAATAGTCACGGAACCGGACCTGTCGACCCCCACCGAGGCCAGGGAATTCCTTAAACAGCTCATCGCCGACATACGGCACACGATAGACCTTCCGGGAGACGGGGAAAGGAGCATCCGCTGCGACTGCAACATATCCGTCGGAACGGAAAGGTGCGAGGTGAAGAACGTCACCGGCCTGAGGAACGTGGAAAGGGCGCTGACGTTCGAGGCGGTGAGACAGACGAAGGTCCTCAGGGCCGGCGGAAAGATCGAGAGGGAGACCAGACGCTTCGACGAGGAGCGGGGGGTGACCATTTCCGTCAGGAAAAAGGAGTTCGAGGCTGATTACGGCTACATTGACGAACCGGATCTCGGGATATTCCACATCGGAGAGCTTGCGAGGTCCGTTTCTATTAAGGAAAGTCCGGCGGAGGCGGCCGCCAGGCTCAGCAGGGAATACGGCATAGAAAGGAAATTGGCGGACCAGATCATATCGACGTCCACGGGCCTCGCCGCAGCCTTCGAGCATATCGCGAAAGCGACGGACGCCCAGACCGCGGCATCCTGGACGGCGGGGGCGGTTAGCGCTTATTGGAAGACGTTCGAGACGCTCAAAAAGGGTCCCGAGGGGATAGCGGACATCATCAGAAGATTCAGGGGCGGGGAGATGACGGACGTGGAGGCGGATATCGAGCTGAGAGCGTACATGACCGGCACGGACGTCAGGGCCATAAAGGATGCGGGGGCTGATCTGAGCCAGATCGTCAACGGATATCTGGACGCCCATCCGGAGATCGTAGGCGAGATAAGGAAGAACGAGAAGGCCGTCAACCGCGTCATCGGCCATGTGATGAAGGAGACCGGCGGAAAATATTCCTCGGCCGACATAGTGGCTGCGGCGAAGAGCGCTCTGGAAGCAAGGCTCTGAGCCTTTCACTCTTCGTCCGCGCCCTCGGTCCCGCCGATATCCAGGTCCTCTACGGCCAGGCTCATTATCTGCAGCTCTTCGAGTTTCTTTTCATCCACCTTCGCGGGGGACCCGTCGAACAGGGATACGGCCTTCTTGTTCTTTGGGAACGCAATGACCTCCCTTATCGTATCTTTGCCCAGAAGTATCGACACGAACCTGTCGACCCCTAATGCTATGCCGCCGTGTGGCGGCGCGCCGTAGCCCAGCGCTTCCACGAAGAAGCCAAAGTCCGCTTCGATCTTCTTCTCGTCCATGCCTATCTTTTTGAAGACCTCTACCTGCAGCTCCGGGTCGTGTATCCTCAGAGATCCGGACCCGAGTTCGTTGCCGTTGAGACAGAGATCGAAACACGCCCCTCCGACGTACGCGTCGTTCAGGTCGTTCTCCGGAAGAACGAAGGGGTGATGGAATGCGTCGTGCTTTCCTGACACCGGGTCTATCTCGAACATGGGGCAATCCACCAGCCAAAGGAACTGCATCTCGTCCTTCGGAACAAGTTCCAGATCCTCCGCCAGCTTCTTCCTGAGCGCTCCGCCTCCCTCGTAGGTGGATTTCCACGGCCCCGCGATAAGGAACAGGAGGTCCCCTTCCTCCGCCCCCATTTTCTGTTTGATCGAATCAAGTATCTCCGGGGTGAAGTATTTCGCGATGTTGCTGTCGAGCTTGCCGTCCTTGCACCTCATCCATGTGAGACCGCCGAGACCGAACTTCTTCGCCTGGTTGATGTATCTGTCCACATCGTTCCTGCCTATGCGCTCGCC
>JAITCQ010000072.1 GCA_031283015.1 Candidatus Methanoplasma sp. | reverse complement strand
AGGGACGCCGCCCCCGGTCTCAATTACCCGAAACCCACCATGCTCTACTGCAAGATGTTCCCCGGCCTCGGAGGCGGGGACAAGATGTCGTCCTCTGACGAATTCGGAACGATCTACACGACGGATTCCCAGAAGGACGTGAAAAAGAAAGTGGGAAGGGCCTTCACGGGCGGATGCGTTTCCGTGAGCGAGCAGAAGGAGAAGGGCGGGAACCCGGAGGTCTGCGCGGTGTTCAAGTATAACTATTTCCTGTTCGAGGAAAGCGACGGGAAGGTAAACGAGCTTGCCGACAAATGCAGGAGGGGGGAGATCCTCTGCGGGGAATGCAAACAAATGCTTACGGAGAAGATCAACGTGTTCCTCGAGAAGCATCAGGCGAAGAGAGAAGAAGCGAAAGAAGTGGTCGGCGGCATGACGTTCGACGGGTTCGAGTGGTGATCGCATGATCGTATCGGAAATCGTGGAAGGATTGAGCTACAACGAAAGGAAACTCCTGATAGCACTCAGCGCATTCAAAGGGGCGGCCTCGCCCGCGGACCTGATAAAGGCAGGAGAGTTCGGCCTCGAGGTGGAGATAATGGGCGCCGCGTCATGGCTGGAATCCAAAGGTCTTGTCAAAATAGACGAAAAGGTCCAGAAGTTCTTCGAGATCGTCGATAAGGAGATAATCGGAAAAGGGTTGCCGGAAAGGCGCGCGATCGCGTTCATCAACGAGTCAGGGGGAAGGATGGACATGAACGTCCTGTCCGAGAAGATGCCGGGCGGCGAGGATAAGATCGCCGTCGGATGGCTGAAGAGAAAAGGTCTCGCCGACATCGTCCCCGAGGGCGTATCGAAGTTCCTGGCACTTACCGATAAAGGCAGAGCCGCGATCCGATCCAAGATGGAGGACGAGGCCCTGCTCGAAAGGATGATGTCCTCCCCCGTGCATGAAAAGGACGCGGACCCGAATTTAATCAAAGACCTCAAAGGAAGGCAGGGCATGATCCAGGACAGGATCGTCACCGCGAGAACCATAATCCTCACCGACGAAGGAAAAGAAGCGGCCGCAACGGGAATAGAGCTGAAGGAGGAGGTGACGGACGTTACCGACCGCCTGATCCAAAGCGGCGACTGGGCGAACGTTCAATTCAGAAAGTACGACGTGGGGACATTCGCACCTTCGGTCACTCCCGCGAAGAAGCACCCCCTCACAAGGCTAGGGAACGAGATAAGGCAACTCTTTATGAACATGGGATTCTCGGAGATGTCCTCCGAGTACGTCCAGCCGGCGTTCTGGAATCTGGATGTGCTGTTCACGCCCCAGGACCATCCCGCGAGGGACCTTCAGGATACATTCTATCTTGACAACCCGCCCAGGCTGGACATCGGGGACGACGATCTCGTGCGGAGGGTCAAGGACATACACGAGAGAGGAGGGAACACGGGTTCGACGGGATGGGGAGGCACATGGTCCAAGGAGAAGGCGGAAGCCGCCCTGCTGAGGACGCACAGCACGGTAAGCAGCATAAGGTACATCGCCGAACATCCGGACGCTCCGCAGAAGGCGTTCTCCATATCGAGGATATTCAGGAACGAGTCGATCGATTCCACCCACCTTCCGGAGTTCACGCAGATAGAGGGCATAGTGATCGACGAGAACGGAAGCTTTGATATGCTGATCTCGATGATAAAGGACTTCTACGCAAGCATGGGATTCGGTCAGGTAAGGATCCGGCCGGCATACTTCCCTTACACGGAACCGTCCCTTGAAGTAGAGGTGTTCTTCAACGGAAAATGGATGGAGCTGGGGGGCGCGGGCATATTCAGACCGGAGGTCACGGAGCCGTTCGGCGTCAAGCACCCGGTGCTCGCATGGGGCTTCGGATTTGAGAGGCTGGCTATGCTGAAATGGGACATCAGGGACATCAGGGACCTCTACATCTCCGACATGGATGATCTGAAGAAGAATACGGTGTTCTGATCAGCCGAAGTTCACTCTCTTGCCACTCTTTATGTTCTTGGTGAGAGCGTCGATCCTTTCCTTGGTCCTTTTCTTTCTGGAGACCTTTTTCGCTTTGCTGAGGTAACCGAGGGATTCGTCGATCTTGCCCCGGTCGTAGGCGATACCCGCTCTCAGCAGCAATATGTCGTCTATCCCGGTGGCGTCGTTGTTGTTCGAGAGCACTTCGCACGAGGAATCCAGGCGGTCCAGCGCATCTTCGTATCTTTTCATCCTGAACAGGCATTTCGCGGCGATCAGCGCCGCCCTCGAGGACGGGCTTTTGCCGAACGTTTCCGAGGCCAGCTTAAGACCCCTTTCCGCGTCTCCGGACAGCATGTGCGCCTCGGCCCGGATAAGGTCCGCATCGTTCGTCATGAAATCCGCAAGAACGTCGGCACAGACCAGAGCGTCGTTCACGTCCAGGCATTCCAGAGCTATCTTTGCCCTTATGTTGTAGATAGATTCGGAATACTTCGGTATGACGGTCATCTCCTTTGCCGCGGCAAGGAGGTCCTCGTTCGGATTCTCAAGGAACTCTTCCGATCCACGCAGCATGAGCTTGCACGCTTCCGTGTTCCTTCCCGCCTTCACAAGATGATAGAATCTCTCTTGGTCATCGGCCCCGTTGTCTATCCACCAGTCCGCGGCGCGGCTGTGCCAGTCCTTCACTTTTTCGGGGTCAGCCAGCGAAAGGTATTTTTCACGGACGATGTCGCTGATACAGGTCATGCCGTAGAAATCCGCGGGGATCACTCCCGTGCTGGTCTCGGGAAGCGTTTTCCGTGGTATGGATATCCTGAACACGCACGCAAGGCCGAACGTCTCTTTGTCTTTCACGCTGAGGTTCTCCCACATGATCCCGGGGTCGCATCTTTTCATATCGAGCAGCGCATCGATCACGATGCCGGCCTTTTCGAATCTCTCCCTGAGCAGATCCGCCTCCGCGAACCCCTCCGGCAGAAGGTAGTAGGCCTTTCTCTTGGAGGCAGAGCCTCTTATGTGCGCCTGCCAGTCGTCGACCTTTCCGGTCTCTTTGAGTTTTTTGAGTTCCAACGACGCATGGGCGCGAGATATCCCCAACACGGACGCGATGCCGTCCTGCGTAAGATCGAAAGGAATGTTGAACATCTCGTTCGGGTTCATATCGGGAAAGCGGCTCAGATGGAGCAGCGCCCTTTCCCTTATCGTTGCGTTTTCAATTGACACGGCTAAGGGTATGAGGGTGATTTATATCATATTTGTGATAACATAGCGTTCAAAATGATAGAAGGAAAGAGGCTGCTTGTCTGCTGCGAGACCGACATACCGTCCGTGAATATGAAGAGCCAGCTCTTAAAGAAGAGGGAATGGGAGGATATGGGGACACACGGAAAGGACAGTTTTATCGGGAACGGACGGAACGTGATCATGACGACCCCCGACCTCCACATCCGTCTGGAGGACCTTGACGAGAGGATCGCCGCCGCCAGTCTAAAAATAGATGAAGTGGTGTTCATGTCTCGGCATTCCGCCGCGAGCGGAGAAGCTTCGCTCACCGTGCACCCGATAGGCAACTTCCGCGAGAACCGGTTCGGAGGGAAAGAGAGAACGCTCGTCCAATCGAACCCCGCGCTCATGACCGACGCGCTGAGACGGATATCAAGATACAACGACCTTAACAATTTCAGGGTGTGCTTCGAGGTGACGCACCACGGGCCGTGGCTGGATAAGCCGACGTTCTTCATCGAGATAGGGAGCGACGAGAGGAACTGGGGGAACGAAAGGGCAGCGGACATACTCTCGGAGGTGATCATCGACATGGAGCCGAATGATTACGACGCGGCGGTGGGGGTCGCCGGAGGCCATTATGCGCCGAGGTTCACGGAGGTCGCGCTAGGATTCGGGATAAATTTCGGCCACATGGTCCCCGGTTACCATATCGAGGGGAGCAGTGACGAGGACATAGTCAGAATGGTCGGGGATGCCTGCGCGGCATCGGAGACCGATCTTGTGTACGTGCACAGGAAATCGCTCAAAGGACCCGAGGAGAAAAGAATATCGGAACTGATCCTCTCGGCGGGTCACGAGCTGATAACGTCTTCAGATCTGGAACCCCTCAGCGGGAACTGACGTACGTTCCCTTTATCTCTTTGCCGAGCACAGCATTTTTGAGTTCGCTAAGATTCCTGCCGTCTATCATCAGGATGTCTATCTTCTCTTCCTTCGCGATCTTTATGCCAAGGGGATCGAAAACGCTCGATTTCCCCGCCCCGTGCTCTTTGTAAACGATATCTCCAAGTTCGTCGATCGACATTTCAGAGAACCTTTCCGCCGCCGGGTCCTTTTTAGGATCATCGGAAAAAACGGCTTCCACCGAGGTCGCGTTGACCACCCTGTCCGCGCGCATCTCCCTTGCCACCATCATCGCCACGGCGTCCGTGGTATGCCCGGGCACGGTGCCGCCCATGATGACGATGTTATCCGGGGTAGACCGTGCGGACGCCTCGGCGGCGGTCGTCGGGATGTCGGCGGACGAAAGGTCGCCGAGAGAGACGGCCAAAAGCTGGGCGTTGAGGCGCGTGGCGCCGATACCGAGCATATCAAGCTGATAAGTGGTGCCGCCCAGTACCGCTCCCGTTTCGGTGTAGTACCTGGCGATCCTCCCGCCGCCGCAGACGATCACGACCTGCACGGTCTTCGAGACCTCTTTGATGGCCTCGGTCAGCTTTTTTATGTATACTGGGTCGTCTTTTCCGGGTATGAGAATAGAACCCCCTATGGACACGACCACTTTTTCTTTCTTCATCGCCAATACTTTTATAGGAATGCGCAATTGAGATAAATATTATTGGTGGAACGAAATGAGCGATGCTAATACCCTCGACAGGGCGAGATATGACTTCAAAAAAGCCATGCAGGAGATAACATCGTACCGAGGCAGAGGAACCGAACTGATATCTGTGTATGTGCCGAACACCAAGCTGATCTCCGATGTGATGGGATATCTCAGGGAAGAGCAGTCGCAGGCGTCTAACATCAAATCGAAATCCACGATGAAGAACGTCACGGGCGCGATCGATTCGATAATGTCCAGGCTCAAAACCTATAAGGCGGCACCTCCGAACGGATTGGTGATATTCTGCGGCGAGGTCCCCCGCGCGGGCGACCAGACCAAGATGGTCCAGTACACCCTGGAGCCCCCGGAGGAGATAACCACCTTCTTCTACAGATGCGACTCGGAGTTCTTCACCGAACCTCTCAGGGATATGCTTCTCGATAAGAAGTCATACGGACTCATAACCATCGACAGGAAAGAGGCGACGATAGGGTCGCTGTC
>JAITCQ010000033.1 GCA_031283015.1 Candidatus Methanoplasma sp. | reverse complement strand
AGTCCCAGGGGGTAAGCGTCGCGGAGGTCCTCTTTGCCGGTGAAGGGAAGTTTTTCGAAATCCTCCTGCGTCCTCACCTTTGAAAGATCCATATCACCGAATTTGTCTTTATAGAACCGACTTTTTTCTTTTATTGTGGAAAGTATGCCGGTTATCTTCTCTATCTGATAGTCGTTCATTCTCATTCGGATGCCTCTTCGTTGATTACGCTAAAGCATTCATATATAACCATTTTACGGCACTAATGTACAATATAGTACAATATTTGGGTCTTGAATAGATCTTAACTAATAATTCGAACCGAAAGCGTGTACAACATGCATGAACGGTTTTACTTCTCGGATATGCTCTCTAGGATGTTGGCCGCCTCTTCGCTGCCTCTGGCGGCCGCTTTTCTGAGCCATTTCGCGGCGTTGTTCCCGCTCTTTACCATGCCTTCCCCACTCAGGGACATCTTCCCCAGCTGGAGCATAGCGTCGGCGCTTCCTTCCTCCGCCGCCTTCGCCAATATCTTCGCGGCCTTGTCCAGGTCCTTCCTGACCCCCCTTCCCTCGAACGTCATCATGCCCAACCTGAACCTTGCCTTGGAATGCCCGGCCTCGGCGCATTCCGAGAATATCCTTGCGGCCTCGGCCTCGTCAGCCGGTATACCTCTGCCCTCTTCCTTCATAACGCCTATCCTGTAGTAAGCCGCGAGGCTGCCGTTCCCGGCGGCCTCCGTGTACCATCTCAGCGCCTCGTTCCAGTCCTGTTCGGTCCCGAGTCCCTCCGAATACATATGCGCGAGATTGAACTGCGCCCTCGCGTACCCCTGTTCCGCCGACCTTTTGTACAATCCGAACGCCTTTCCGGCATCCTGATTGGCGCCGTAACCATGCGTGAGCATGAACCCCATGTTGCATTGTCCCTCGGGGTCTCCCTGCTTCGCGGACAGCCTGAACCACATGAACGCTTTGTCCAGGTCCTTCTGCACCCCGCTCCCTTCAAAATACATGTACCCCATCGCGTTCTGCGCATGGGGGTCTCCGCCGGACGCGGCGTCCATTACCTCTTTGAACCCCATGCTCTCACCTCGCGACCAATGCCGAGCCTCTGACATGAGCCTCCGGGTGCTCTATGTAAAGGCTGAGCCTGTAGTATGCGGTCAGATATCCGTTGGCGGCCGCCATCGTATAGAACCTTATGGCCTCGTCCATGCTTTTTTTCAGGCCTATCCCCTCCTCGTACAGGGTACCCAGGACGAATTGCGCGTCCTCCGACCCCGCCGCGGACGCCTTCGTCATCAGATCGATGGCCGTCTTGTCGTTCCTTTTGACGTACACCCCGGCGTGGTACATCATTGCAAGCGTGAACATTGCCACCGGGTTTCCCAATTCCGCCGCCAGTTTGTAGTGGTTGAACGCGTTCTCCTCGTCGCCTTCCTCGAAGGACCGGTCGGCCACTATGAGTGCCAGTTCTCTTTCGAGTTTCTCTCTCTCCGCGCCGACGTTCGTCAGCATGTCCTCTCTTTCCTCGAGGGAGTCATGCTCCTTTCCATCGAGGGTCAAAAGCACCGACTGCCAGCAAATGGAGCACCTCTCGTGACCCATGTCCGCCCCCATCTTGTACCACCTGCCCGCCTCGAATAGGTCCGTCTCAACATTATATAGACCGTACTCAAAATTCCTGCCGATCCAATAGAACAGGTCCCCGTTCCCTTTCAAGCCCATCTTGGCATACCAATGCTCCCGTTCGGATATGTCCTGATCGGCGCCGATGCCCCTGCCGTACATGTACCCGGTCATGAACTGCGCCATGGTGTTCCCCTGGCATGCTGCGGAGTGCATCCATTTGAATGCGGACCCCTCGTCCCTTTCCATATGAATCCCCGTAAGGAGGGCGAACCCCAGGTCCGTCATCGCCTCCGGGACCCCGGATTCCGCCGCGGCCTTCAGATACAGTATGAACATCTTGTCGTCCTTTCTGACTATCGTCCCGTCCCTGAATATCTTCGCGAGCTCCCATTTGGCCCTTGAACATCCTGACTCGGACGACTTGACGTACCACTTGACCGCAAGCTCCGGGTCCGGGTCGATGTCCTTCCCGTGGTGATACAGGTAGGCTAGGCCGAGCCTTGCGTAAGGGTTCCCCGCCTCCGCGTCCCGGATCATCTTCTTCCCCGCCGCGTATTGTCCCTTCATCTCAACGCAGCCTCTCTGTCTTTATCCTCTCAAGGAGCGCCTTTGCGTCGGGATCCCCTTGTCTCGCCGCCAGCGACAGGTATTTTTTCGCGCGGGGTATATTCCTTTTTACGTACTTACCGTCTGCGTAAAGTTTTCCGAGATAGTACTGGCCCTCGAAGTACCCTGCGCCGGCAGACTCGCCGAGAAGCCTCAGGCCGTCCTCGATGTCCTGTTCCGCCCCGGATCCCGTTATATACAGCATTCCGAGGAACGCTTTCGCGCCGGGGTGCCCCTGTTCGGCCGCCTGGCCGAACCAAAGGGCGGCATCCTTCTCGCTCTTCTCCACGCCCCGCCCTTCGTAATAGAGGCAGCCGAGACTGTACTGGGAGTTGACCTCCCCCATCTCCGCCGCATCTGTGAAATGTTTCGCGGCCGTTATATCATCCTTTTCATAATGGATGCCGCCGGCGTACATGCAGGCCAGCGCGTACTGCGCGTATCCGTTGCAGGACGCGGCGGCCTTCTCGAACCACTTGGCGGCGATCTCAAGGTCCTCTTTGAGCACCTCTCCGTCAAATCTCATGTTAGCATAATCCACCATGGCCTGCTGGAATCCGGTCCTGCAGGACGCTTCCAGGAGCTGCGCGGCCCTGCCCTCGTCCCTCTTGACCTCTTTGCCGTATGCGTACATCATTCCCAGCTGATACTGGGCCTCGCCGTGCCCCTGAGCGGAGGCCAGCTCGAGATACGCCACAGATCTTGCCGGGTCGTAATATTTCGTTCTCTGCATCGAATGTATCGCCGCCAAGGTATATTGGGCGTCCGCGCTCCCGACCTCCGCCGCCCGTTTATACCAGGCCACAGCCTGCTTCATATCCTTCTCCACATCACAGGAACCGGTCTCGTACATCTCCCCGAGGTGGTACATGGCGTCCGCGCTGCCGTTCTCCGCCGCTTTTTTCAGCCAGTGCAAGGCCTTATCCTTATCCTTGCCGACACCTTTGCCCATGGCATACATGAAACCCACCGTGCTCTGGGCGTGGACGTCGTCCTCCTCCGCGCACACAGTATACCACCTTACGGCGGTCCCGTGGTCCTTTTTTGCGGGGGATCTCCCTTCGGTGTATATCTTGAAAAGCTCCCCGCAGGCGTCGGTGTTCCTCTGTTCGCCTTTGAGTTTAAGACGTACCAGCTCTTCCGCACCTTCCGAACCGCCCCTTTCCATCTCCCCGATCAACAGGGCGGCGTCCTCGCTGCCAGAAGCGGCGGACAGAGCGAGGATGTCCTTTGCGGTGATCCCATCTTTTGTTACGGAGGTTCCGGTCAGCAGGAACAAGGCGTATAGATACCCGGCCTCAGCGTCGCCTTCCGAGGATAACCTTTCCAGTATCCCCGCCGCTTTGCTCAGATCGTGATCCCGCGAGGCACAGTTCATGTGCGCACGCGCTTCAGAGCAGGAGCTTTCATACCTCTCGGATGGCATAAGGTCACTGTATGCCGAACCTGTTTATCTGTTTTAGCTCGTCACGCTTTGTAATGTTTTGATTAACGGTCCTTCTTACAGCGGCAGCGGACAGAACGACGGCGCTCGGAATCAACGGCAAAAACACCCTCAACTTCCACAATGAGTTTAACATACTGCGAATCCCGCCATTGCCGCCCACTTTCTGAACGCCTCTCCGGAAGACCTCGAATACGATCCCCGCACGTTCGGGCTTCTCTTCGAATCTATGGCTGTCAGGGACATAAAGGCATACCGCGGAGAGCCTGAAGGAACTTCGCGGGAAAGTCGATACAGAGCGGGAACATCCACCGTCCTTCCTGTCTGTTTTCTGTATCGATCATTGTGTTTTACCTCTATCGTTTACCTTTCCTGTCTTAACTGGTCTGGTTCTCCCTTTTGCAGGATTGCCTGTCCGGTACCAGTATTTGTAGGGCGGTATGCTGTTTCTTTGGGCGATCAGTTTCGCGCGCGCTTCACGGTATGCGTTGCAGCAATCTATGTCCTCGACGTACCCCAAATTGTCGGGGTCACCCTCGTGTTCCAGGTTTTTGTATCCGATGTGTATATAGCAAGATGCCTCCTCAGAGTGCTTATCATTGCTGGGAAGCATCACAAACCGGACCTCCGCCGCCTTTGTTCCGGCACCCGGGGGGACAGTGAAGGAACTCCCTTTAACATAATCGGGATGTGTTTCAAATGTGTCGCCGATATCGACGTTTATCTGATGGACGCATGCGGCCTTTCCGCCTATATTTTTGATATGGATCTCCAAAATATTTTTGTTATTAGGCCACTCCGCCGGTAGGATTTTACACCCTTTTTTTGAAAACAAAGGTCTGTTCTCGCCCAGCATCCGCTGTGATATCCTTTTGCTCTTTTCAATGGATCTTTTTTGCCAGTATGAGAACCAGTTCACATATGGATATCGGGGTCTGCATTAATGGATTCCGCTGGTATCTGGGAAAGACCGCCGAATCATAAGGGTTATAACCGTCCTGAGTGATTGCAGTTCATGCAGGAGGACTCTGGCATTCCGTTCGAAAGTCAGATGGAGCCATTAGAGTGGGCTAAATTCATAATCAGGACCAGGTCCGAGAACAACTACAGCTCCGCCTTCTCGATACTGTCCGCTTCGGCGAACAAAGGGTCCCCCGACGCGGAATTCTATCTTGGCCTCCTTTATTCCAGGGGGCAGGGCGTCAAGAAGGACCTTGACGCCGCGAAGCACTGGTTCGAACGCGCCTCCGACGGCGGGAACCTGAGCGCCATGTATTTCTTGGGGAAGATGTACAGCAAGGGCTACGGGGCTGAGAAGGATGCGAAAAAAGCGATCTCTTTCTTGGGCACGCCCGCGCTGATGGGGGACCCGCGCGCGCAATACGAACTGGGGCTGATCTACTTCGACGGCAGCGGCGTGGAAAGGGACCCTTCCACCGCGGTCAAATGGTTCTCAATGGCATCTGAATCCGGACATTCGGAGGCCCAGTTCGTGCTGGGACAGCTTTACAAAACAGGGTATGGTGTGGAAAAGAGCACCGAAAAAGCTCTGAACTGGCTTACCTCCGCCGCAATGAACCGGCACAGAGGCGCCCAGATACTCCTCGGCAATATGTACGATACCGGGGACGGCGTACCTGTGGACAAGGAAGAGGCCGACCGTTGGTACAATATGAACAGCGACCTGATTATTTCAGCCCTCTGATCTTCCCGTCCTCCGTTAGGTCCATTTTCAGCGCGGCAGGCGTCTTTGAAAGCCCCGGCATCAGCATCATCGTGCCGCATATGGGCACCACGAATCCGGCCCCGGCAGATACCGTCACCTCTCTCACGTTGAGCTTCCATCCTTTGGGCGCGCCTTTCAGGTCCGCCTGGTCGGACAACGAATATTGCGTCTTCGCCATGCATATCGGGAGGCTTCCGTATCCTTTGTCCTCAAGGTCCTTCAGGGTCTTCGACGCTTGAGACGAATACGTAACCCCGTCCGCGCCGTATATCCTCGTTGCCACGGCCTCTATCTTCTTTTTGAGGGGGATGTTATCCTCGTACAGCAGCTTGAAGTCCCTCTCCCCTTTCCCGATGACCTCCACCACTTTCCTGGCAAGCTCCTCCGCTCCCTTTCCGCCTTCCATGAACGCGTCCGATTGGACACATTCAGCGCCCACCTCCTTGCAGTGGTCGCGGAGCATCTGCATGTGCTCCGGATCGTCGAACGAGAAGTGATTAATAGACACCACGACCGGAACTCCGTACCCTTTCACGTTCTCTATGTGCTTGTCAAGGTTTGACATCCCTTTGATCAGGGCCTCCCTCGTCAGGGTCTCCGGTTCCTCGAGCTTCGCGCCCCCGTGGGTCATCAGCGCCTTGACGGACGCCACGATCACCACGCAGTCCGGGGATATCCCAGCCTGTCTGCAAACGATGTCAAGGAACTTCTCGCCGCCGAGGTCGGCGGCGAATCCCGCTTCCGTTACGGCGTAATCGCCTAACTTCATTGCATATTTCGTCGCTATGACGCTGTTGTTCCCATGCGCGATGTTCGCGAAGGGGAACCCGTGAACGAACACCGGTTGTCCCTCCAGGGTCTGGACCAGGTTCGGTTTCAGCGCATCTTTCAGCAGTATCATCATCGCACCGGCGCATCCCAGGTCCTTCACCGTGATCATCTCCCCGGTGTAGGTGTAGGCGACCACCATCCTCTCGAGCCTCGCCCTGAGGTCCTTGTAGCCGGTGGCCAATGCGAGTATCGCCGATATCTCGGATGCGGATGTGATGAGGAAACCGCTCTGGTGGGTCACGCCGCCGTCCGTCCTTCCGCCTCCGAGGCCGACCACTATGTCCCTCAGCTCGCGGCAGTTCATGTCCATTGTCTTTTTCAGGACTATCCTAGATGGATCTATCCTAAGGGGGTTGTCCCTCACCAGGTTGTTCTCCAGGATCGCCGACAGCAGGTTATGCGCGGAGGACACCGCGTGTATGTCCCCCGTGAAATGGAGATCGATGTCCCACATGGGGTACACCTGAGAGTAACCGCCTCCTGTGGCCCCTCCCTTCACTCCGAAGGTGGGGCCGACCGACGGTTCCCTCAGCGCGCCTACCACTTTCTTGCCTATGCGGCTGAGACCCTGGATCAAACCGATGGTGGTCACCGTCTTCCCTTCCCCGGCGGGAGTCGGCGTCACCGCCGTGACCATTATCAGCTTCCCGTCCTTGTTGCCGTCGAACCTTGACAGGACGTCAAGCGGGACCTTTGCGATATATTTCCCGTATTGGTCTATGTCCTCCGGCCTCAGACCCGCGAGGGCGGCGATATCCGTGATGTTCCTGACGTGTGCTTCTTCTTCTATCTGAATGTCATCCTTCATTTGTTCACTTATAACGGGATTGCGTTTTTAAATAGATAAAACCTGACGGCGAAAACGATGGTTTTTTGTTCAAAGGCGGGTGTTCGGGCCGTTCCGGCCCCTCTTCCACCCTCCGGCAAATGATTTCTACTCACAGTACATCCGTGCCGTAAATGAAGACGTACGGCTTTTACATATTCGACCTGGACAACACCCTTCTTGACTCCAGAAAGGGCTATGAAGAGGCGTTCATCGCCGCGTTCGGGGAGTTCGGAATGCCTTACGACCCGGCGCTGTACGGCGAATACATAAGCACCCCTCTGAAGATGACCTTCTCGAAATACTGCCCGAATTCCCAGGGCGCATACAGGGACTTCGTGTCCGTGATCAATCGCACCTACGAGAGAACGTATCTCAACGGCGTGAGGCTGTTCCCGGACGCAGAAAGGTGTATCGATCGCCTTCACTGGAAAGGGTGCGGGCTGGGGATCGTCTCCAACTCTTATATGAAACAGATCGCGGAGATCCTGGTCAGGCTGGGTGTGGACGGCATGTTCTCATCCGTGATCGGACGCGACAGCGTCGCGTTCCCGAAGCCGGACCCGGAACCGGTGCTGCTCTGCATGTCCGAGATGGGCGCCTCCCCGAACGATTCGGTGATGGTCGGGGACAGCGTCAACGACATTTTGGCCGGAAAGAACGCGGGCCTGTTCTCCGTGCTGATCGACAGGCGGGGGGAAGGCATCCCTCGCGGGGAATGCGACGCGGTGATCGGGAGCTTGGACGAGCTGTGCGTCTGAATATAATGGCGACGGGGGAGGTGCGCATACCGAAGGGACAAAGCATACATCATGCTGGGATGGTGTTTGAAAGACCGATCCGGTCACGCCGTACGGAACTCGGCGGCGTCCGCAGAACGATGTTTTTCGAATACCAACATTGCCGGGAGTTCGGCGGGGACGGCCGCTACGATTTTCGTATGTGTATAGTCAGGATTTAAAAAATTAACCCTCGTGCTTAACTTGAGCTTCGAAATTCGTAGAGCCCCGGCAAATCTATTTTATATCGCGTGTTATATATCTCTTTTGATGGGTTATGAAGGTAGGTATAGACCTCGGAACAACGTACTCTACGGTAGCTAAATACGACAAAAAGACCTCCAGGCCGGAAATAATCAACAATAAATTCGAAAAGGAACTGACCCCTTCGGTCATATGCTTTTTGGACAACGGGGAGATATTAATCGGCGAGGATGCGAAGGACATGCAGGCGGGAGGCGCCGGCACCATCGCGGCATCCTTCAAGAGAGGCATGGGCGATAACAGCTTCACTGTTGAGTCGAACGGCAAAGTGTACACTGCGGAAGACCTTTCCGCAATGCTTTTGAAAAAACTGATCAAGGACGCGGAAGAGAAATCCGGGGAAAAGATAGATTCGGTGGTGATCACCGTCCCCGCATACTTCAACGACTTCCAAAGGACGGCGACCATCCGCGCGGGAGAGGCGTGCGGCGTGAAGGTCATGAAGATCATCAACGAGCCGACCGCGGCCGCCATCTCCTACGGGTACAACCGGGAGTCCAACAAGACCGTCATGGTCTACGACCTGGGCGGCGGGACCTTCGACGTCACGATAGTGAAGGTCAACAAAGGGAACATCCAAGTAGTGGGCACTGACGGCAACCACATACTCGGAGGAAAGGACTGGGACGCGGCCATAGTCAAGTTCGTGTGCGAACAGTTCCTTGAGGAGTACGGAGTGGATCCCAGGGACGACGAGCCGACAAAGAACGAAATGATCGTCGCCTCCGAGAATTATAAGAAGGTCCTCACCAAGACCGACAGCGTCACGATACAGGTCAGGCACGAAGGGTACACGGGCAAATACACTCTCACTAGGGAACAGTTCAACATGAGGACGCAGTTCTTGCTCAGCGCCACAAAGGACGTCTGCATGAAACTGTTCGCCGACCTCGGTATGAACTGGTCCGACATCGACGAGGTACTTCTCGTAGGAGGGTCCACAAGGATGCCTCAGGTCACCGAGTTCCTGAAAAAGGTCTCGGGGAGGCCGGTGATCGACCACGCCGACACCGACCTTGCGGTCGCTAAAGGCGCCGCAATAACATCGGAATTCTACTGCAGCACCAGCACCGGGGTCAGGGACGTACAGATAACGGACGTGACCGCGCACAGCCTCGGCGCCCTTTCAGTCAGTCCGGGCGGGGACAGGTACATCAACGAGATAATGATCAAGAGGAACTCCAAGGTACCCACGTCCGTTAGGAAACCGTTCAAGATCGATCCCGGCAACATGACAAGCGTCATCGAGGTGTTCACCCTGCAAGGCGAGAGCAGGGTGCCTCTCGATTGCTACGTGCTTGCGAGGGTGGTCATAACCGGATTCTACAACTCGGGGGAAGGCACCCTCATAGACATCGAATACAATTACGACGAGAACGGCGTTGTCCGGGTATCGGCCTTCCAGAACGGGCAGCCGTTGCAGGTGGATTCACAGCCTGTTCCCGACGACATCACCTGGATGAACGACCCGCCGAAGGACAGGGGCTCCGGCGCACCGATCGCGAAGAACGTGGTCCTGTGCATAGACCTGTCCAGAAGCATGAGGAACTCCCTCGAGGAGGTCAGGAAGGTCATCAATGACTTCGTCATGACCGTGGCCGGGGACAACACCAAGTTCGGACTCATCGGCTTCGGCGATAAGGTGGGGATCATGAGGGACATGACCTCCGACCCGAACACCATCGTCGCCGCGCTTGACGGTCTGAAAGTGAACGTTTACGGCCGCGGCACCGACGCCTGCCCGCTTGGCACGGCGTCGATGATGCTCTCTAACCGTCCCGGAGGGAAGATGATTGTCGTCCTCACCGACGGCATCTGGGGAAAAAGGGACTTCGCCGTCGGCGAAGCGAACATCTGCAGGAACGCGAAGACCGCCGTGGTGGCAGTGGGGATCGGAGATGCGGACTGGGGATTCCTGAAGCAGATCTCCACCGTTGAAGAGGGCGCCATGTACACCACCCTTGACAGGCTGGGGGAGACGTTCAGCACCATCGCCACTGCCCTCAACACAGGCTCGATGGGGGTGCGCGAAAGCGCCGGGGACACCGCAAGACTGGGAACCGGGGAGATCAGAGGAAGGATCCGCTGACGAGGGATGTGACCGATGACAAGTGACAGAGAGAACTACTGTCGCCTCATAGGGCTTAACCCTCTCAAAGAGAGCTCATACACCTACGACGCAATAGAGAAGAAGATCGCCGCCAGAGAGTCCAAATGGAACAAAGAGAGCAAGGATAAACAGAATGATCTCGACCGTAGGTTCCAGATAAGCAAATGGCTCGGCCTGGTGCCGGACATGCGCCGGGTCATGAAGGACCCCGTGCTCCGTTCCAAGGAGTTCGGCGAAGGCAAGAAGATACTCAAATCGAAGGCGTCAAGACTCAACAGAGATTCGATCGTGCTCCATGACGGCAGCCGCGTGCTGCTGCCGGGGACCGCCGAGAATCTGGTAAAAAAACTGCAATGGGACGGCGTGGGAAAGGACGACCTGATCAGCTTGGCCGGGATCAAGAAGACGTCCGTGCCGCCGGTGGTCGGCGACAAGGTCGTATCGGCATTCAAGGGGCTGCAGGAAGTGCATGCCTTCACTCCGATGGATGTCTTGAACGACCTCATCAGGAATCCTGACCTTGAAATAAACATCAATACGCTGGACGAAGGGTGCTCGATCACGCAGATAAGGACGGCGTTCGACTCCTGCGAGAAGAGGGTGAACAGCGTAAGACAGGAAGTGCTGCCCAACCAGGACTCGTACATCCAGACGCTCAGGTCGCTGAAACTCATACTCGGATCCGACCACGATCTATCCAGCCTCGTGAAGTACGGCAAATGCATGAGGATACTCGGTCCTGCGAAACAGATCATGGACGAGGACTACGGGCAGCCGTTCACGAGGGAATACGTCGACGAGATTCTCAACAAGTTCGTGCGCAACACGAACGCGGACCCTCTGATGGCGGTGTCCATCCTCGAAGAGTACTGCGTGAAGAAGAAGTACATTTCCAATTTCTCATCCAAAGAGAGCAAGCTCACCACATGTCTGCACTGCGGCGCCCTGGTGGAGTCCGGAGAGGGCATCATGTGCTGTTCCCTCTGCGGGAAAGGCATAAAGACCAAATGTCCCCAGTGCGGGACGAACCAGGTCTCCGGGAACAAGGCGTGCGTGAAATGCGGGTTCGACTTCCAGGAAGGGCTGACCAAAGCGAAGGACCTGGAGAAGAAGTTCAGGATCGCCCTTTCGTACGGCATGATCGACGAGGCGGTGGGCTGCATCACGAAGATAGAGCGGGCGTACTCGTCGTATCCGTCCATACAGGAGATGAAAAGCGAACTGAAGCCGCTTTCGGCAAAATATACCGAGTTGATGAACACCATCGACCTTCTGTACAAACAACGGAGGTATTATGCTCTGAGGGGCGCCGTCGACGACGCGAAACTGGATTTCACAAAGATACTGAACAACCCCGACATCGAGAGGAAGTACGAGGAATCGGCTCACAAGATAATCGAAGCGGACAGGATATGCGAGCGCGCCGCATCCTCGAAGGACAACATGATGATGATGTACGTCACGGCCATAGAGATGTGCCCGGACCATCCCATCGCCAAAGCGAAAATGAAAGAACACCCTCCCGACTCCCCGGCCGACGCGGTCGCCCAGGTAAGGGAGGGGAAGATCCTGCTGAAGTTTGCGGTCCCCGAAGAAAGAACGGGTATGACATTCTGTGTGTTCAGGGGGAAGGAGTCCCTTCCCGCCGTGGGGGACGACACCGCCCCCCTCGCGGAGATACCGGGGAGCGTCTTCTTGGATAAGACGATGGAGCCCGGGATGGACATCTATTATTCCGTTTACTCAAAAAGATGGGGGATCCTCTCCAGAGAGGCCGCTTCCTGCGGCCCGGTGATGGTCTTCAAAGAAGTTGAGAACGCCAGCATAGAGCCCATAGACGGGGGGCTCAGACTTATTTACGAAAAGCCGAAGGGCTGTTCCAGGGTGCGTATCTGGAGGAAGGAGGGCACGTCCGCGGCAGGCGCCGGGGAGGAAGTGGAGATAATGCACGACGGAGAGACGGTCATCGACGACTACGGCCTGAAAGGAGGCGTGAAGTACCATTATCTTTTCGTTGCCGAATACAAGAACAAAGGGCGCATCGAGAGATCGATGGGCAGCGTTTTCTCCTTCACGACCACGAAGTTCCCTGAGCCAATAAGGGATATGGAGATCAGATGGAACAAAGCGGACGGCTCCTTCACCGCCAAATGGAAGAGTAAGGATCGGGTCGTACTATTCTCGTCGCCGAGAAAGGTGAATATGTACGGAAGGATGGTCAAGCTCGACGATCTCAACGCGTGGATGAAGGAGATACAGCCTATGGAGTCGTACGAGAACGGCATGAGGTTCTTCCTTCCGGACGGCGCGGTGCAGTACATCTACCCAATGATCCCGGCCGGTAAGGTGGCGGTGAGGGGCAAGGACATCCTGGTGGCGAACCTGAAGCCTTTCAGGGACGTGGAGAAGAGGCTCAGCGGCAACGACTGCGACGTGACGATGACCTGGCCGAACGGCGCGGATTCCGCGGTGCTTGTGATCAAAGAATCGTCGGTCGCGTCCGGCCCGGACGATCTGGACGCCGAGAGGATAACGATAACGAGGGATGCGTACAACAAGGACAAGATGGTGCGCATACCCATGGGCAGCTCGAAGAAGAGGGTCGTGACGCTGTACGCCGTGTACGACGTGTCCGGCGAAAGGATGACCTCCCGCGGCATGAGCATAGACCTCTACTCGGGGGTGTCCAACAAGGTCCGGTACACGATGTCCTTGGAGGGGTCGTCAAGGTCGGAATCGAAGATCGTACTGAGCCTCGACACCGACCACGGAGTCAAAGAGCTCCCCCCCATGGTGGCCATCGCCGTAAAGGAGGGGATACCGCTCAAGATCTGGGACGGGGAGTCCGTATGGTCGTCCAACCGGCCGATACCGATCAGTTCGGGCAAGGCGGTCATCGTGTTCTCAACTAGAGAAAAACCGGACATAAGCAAAGTGAGACTGTTCTTCGTGAGCGAAGATGACTACAACGTGTTCAGATTCATACACCCGCTGTACAAGGAGAAGTGACGATATGGCAAAGAAACCGGAACCGCAGACTCAACAGCATACGGAGATCTACACCTGCCCCTTCTGTTTCAGCTCCGTGGACCTGAAGGACATCCATTATCAGTGCACTAACCCCGCGTGCACGAAGATGTTCCTCCGGGAACTTGACGATAAGGGCGCGCGGAAATACAGGTCGAAGAACCTGGAGGAGGAGATCGATATCGAGAACTCGATCTTTCTGGGGAAGGACCCGGCCGGGCCGTCGCCGGTCACGACGAAATATCACATAATAAGGAACGCGTCGGGCACCTGCGACGTCTGCAGGAAACCGGTGTACAAAAGGCTCTGCCCGAGCTGCCACAACCCCATCCCCCAAGGGGCCGAGGAGGAGGGCAGCAGCGTGTTCGTCGTGCTGGGGCCCAAAGGGGTGGGGAAGAGCCACTACATAGCCGTGCTTATCAACCAGCTCAGAAACTCCTTCTCCCCGGAGTTCGGGGCCACGATGAGTCCCGCCACTGACCGTACGACGATGAAGTACAGGGACATGTATTACAAGAGACTATACGAGGAGGGAAGGAAGCTGGCGCCCACGCTCTCATTCGAGGAGAGCCGTGAGTCGAGGGAGCCGATGATCTACTACCTCAGGTTCCTGGAGGGGGCGTCGCCCCGCGTCTACACACTGGCGTTCTTCGACACGGCGGGAGAGGATCTCGACTCCACCGGGAAGATGATGGGTCTCAATCTCAACTCATTCATATCAAGGGCGTCGGGGATCGTGTTCCTAGTGGACCCGCTCCAGATACCGTACATAAACACGAGGATACGCATGGACAACAAGCCCCCCACGGGGAGTGACGTAGCTAACATGCTGTACAACATTGCAAACATAATAAGAACGAACAACTCGCTCAAGATGAAAGACCCGATATCCATTCCATTGGCTGTAGTGCTCACAAAGACGGACGTCCTGATGAAGGCTCCGGAGAACGACGAGGAGAGCAACATACTTTTCGGTCTGAACTCCTCGCTTTACATAGAAAGGGAAAGGGGGAAGTACGACAGGACCAACTTCGAACAGATTAACGTCGAGATCGAGGAGTATATGCGCAGAGCGGTGTCGAAGAATTTCGTGCAGGCGGTGAAGGAGTTCAAAGAACATTCCTATTTCGCCGTGTCCGCGCTGGGAAGCAACCCAACCGGGAACATGCTCACCAGAGGGATATCGCCGATGCGCGTGGAAGACCCATTCATATGGCTTCTCAACTGCGAGAGCCTGGAGGAGAAGAAGAAATGATCGAGAAGAAGAGACCAAGCAAGACCAGCAAGCTTAAGAATTTCCTTGTGACGGGGAC
>JAITCQ010000105.1 GCA_031283015.1 Candidatus Methanoplasma sp. | reverse complement strand
GTCGCAACCTCCGACTCGAGGACGACGATCTCTCCCGCAGGGACCGTGGCGGTCTCGGCAGGGTCCAGCAGGACCTTCTCGTTCTCCGCCGCAGCCGGTGCTTACGTAGGAGAGGTGATCGTGGACGGAGTGCACCTTACGCAGGCGCAGATAGACGCCGGTTCGTACACATTCTATAATGTGACGACAAGTCACACTATACAGGTGCTCAGCAGGGACCCGAGGACGGATATCACTCTCAGGATCGATACCGCCGAAGGGAAAGGCTACGTTGAATACAGCATAAGCGACGGCGATTTCGTAAGATACTCAGGTACGGTCATCCTGCCGGAGTTCAGCAGCCTGGAGATCCGGGCTTATGCGGACAACGGATACAGGTTTGACAGATGGGTGGAAGGAACTGCCGTGCAGACGGCCGAGACGATATCGTTCGCCGATGTGGGATCATCGATTCAGCTCAGCGTGTACTTTGCGGAAGACAACGGTTTCCCGTGGTGGGCGCTCGCACTGATAGTTCTGCTGCTACTGTTCTTCCTGTTTTTGTTACTCTTCTTCTTAAGGAAGAAATATGAGGTCATCAAGATAGAGATCACCGGAAAGATAATCGGAGAGAACAAGGCCCGCAGAAAGAGACCATACGCATTCATCATAACCGGAGGGTCGGGAGCCGTAACGGTGACATACAGCATCGGAGAGGGCGGGGTGAAGAAGACGCTCCTCCCCGGATCAGGCGGAGAGTACGTCATACCGAAAGGAGTGATCACCGACAAGGTGACGATCGAGTGCCGCTGATGCATCCCGTTCAAACGTCTTACCGGGGAGGAGCGGCGGCTCCGCACCCCCTTCTTTTTTGATCACGGTCGCTGATCATGAACATCAGAGACCCCCCTACGGGAAAGGGATGGAACGGCGGCGGAACATCCTTTAAAAAGCGGCCGCCTATGGGGTATCATGTTCGAACTTTGCGTCATAACCGACCGTTTGCTGTCCAACGGACGGTCCGAGTCGGAGGTTGCCGGGCTGGCGTATTCCGGCGGCGCGGACATTGTTCAGCTGAGGATGAAGGAATCCGACGGAAAGGAGATGCTCGAACAGGCCAGAAAGATAAAGGTCCTTTCCGACGAGCACGCCAAGTTCTTCATTGTCAACGATAGGGTGGACATAGCTCTGCTGTCGGACGCGGACGGGGTGCACCTGGGGCAGTCAGACATACAGATAGAGGACGCCAGAGCGCTTCTCAGAGAGGACAGGATCATCGGGATAACCGTTCACAACGCCGCCGAGGCCGCCGACGCAGAATCCCGGGGAGCTGATTACGTAAGCGTCGGTACGATATTCCGAACGTCCACAAAGCAAGATGCGCAGCAGGGCCTGGGCCTCGATGCCGTCTTCTCCGTCAAAAGAGCTGTAAGCATACCTGTGATGGCCATCGGCGGGATAAACAGAGGGAACATACAACATGTGATCGGGGCGGGCGCGGACGGCGCCGCCGTGGTCTCGGCGGTCGTCTCGCAGAAGGATATTTCCGCTGCCACCCATGAACTGAGGGATATGATCCTGAAAGTAAGACATATTATCTGAGAATCCTTACGGAACGGCATGAAGGTCAACGGGAAGGATCTGAACCCGGTTTCGCCTATGACTGTGGAGGACCTTGTTCTCAGCACAGGCCGCGTCCCGGACCGCGTGGCTGTCGAGCTCAACGGAAAGATAGTCCCTAGGGCCGAATACCCCCGAATTCTTTTGAAAGAAGATGATTCCGTTGAAATTGTAGGATTCGTCGGAGGCGGATGACGATGCTGCCGAGCAGGGACGAGTTGGAAGCCGCCCTTTGCAAAAGGCATTCTCCGGAGGTCCACGGCGCGATAAGCAAAGCAAGGATCGGCATAGCCGGCCTCGGAGGTCTCGGATCGAACATAGCCGCGATGCTTACGAGAGCGGGAGCATCCCATCTGACCATAGCCGATTTTGATGATGTGGAGATAACCAACATCAACAGACAGAACTACTACTTGCGTCATATAGGAACTGCGAAAACGGACGCCACGGAAGAGGTGCTGAAGATGATCAATCCATATATGACCGTAGTGAAGAACAAGGTCAGGCTGGACCCCTACAACATCCCCGGCATATTCGGAGGATGCGACATAGTCTGCGAGGCCTTTGACGTCCCCGCTCAGAAAGCGATGCTCATCAATACCTTATTGGAAAAATGTCCGGGAGTGAAGGTTGCGTCCGGCTCCGGAATGGCCGGGTACGGAAGGTCGGACGATATAAGGACGGAAAGACTGTTCGCCGATCTTTACATCCACGGCGACGGTGTTGATATGGAGGGGGTCAGGGGGGGTCTGATGTCCCCCAGAGTGAACATCTGCGCTGCGCATATGGCGAACACCGTGATTGCTCTGCTACTGGAAGGGGACCCGTGAACATGACCGACGAACTTAAGATAGGGAACAAGAGGTTCAGATCCAGATTTATACTTGGGTCGGGGAAGTTCTCACTGGAGATGACGAAGGCCGTCATGGAGAACGGAGGCGCGGAGATAGCGACCCTTGCCGTGAGAAGGGCGAACGCCGGAGGGGAGGAGAATATCCTAGACTACATCCCGAAAGGCCTGACGCTGCTGCCGAACACGTCCGGGGCAAGGAATGCGGAGGAAGCGATCAGGATAGCGATGCTCGCAAGGGAGCTGGGGTGCGGGGATATGATAAAGATCGAGATCATCAGAGACTCAAGATATCTTCTTCCGGACAATTGCGAAACGATCAAAGCAACCCGGATCCTCGCCGGCGAGGGATTCACTGTCATGCCTTACATGATGCCCGACCTTTCCGCCGCGCGGTCGATGGCGGACGCCGGCGCGGCGGCTGTCATGCCGCTGGGCGCGCCGATCGGGAGCAACAAAGGTCTCCTGACAAAAGATTTCATCAAGATAATGATCGACGAGCTGGACCTTCCCGTGATCGTCGACGCGGGCATAGGCAGGCCGTCGCAGGCCTGCGAGGCGATGGAGATGGGATGCGCGGCGGTGATGGCGAACACCGCGATCGCCACTGCGGGGGACATACCGAGCATGGCGAAAGCCTTCAAACTGGCGATCGAGGCGGGGCGCCTGGCGTTCCTGTCGGGACCGGGCAGGGTGCTCCGGGGCGGAGGAGAGGCGTCCAGCCCCCTCACGGGATTCTTAGAGGATTGAAATGGCCGGAAAGACCGATGCGGAGGAATATTACGAACACATGGAGCTGATAGGGTCGGACATCATGGGGAACACCCTCGCCAAGGTATCCGAGTTCGATCCGCTATCGTTCACATCCTCTGACGTAAAGGACGCGCTGGATGCCGACCGTCCGGACATCGGGGTGTTCGCCGCGCTGCTCTCTCCCGCCGCCGAGGGCTTTCTCGAAGAAATGGCTCGAAGGGCCAGGGAAGAGAAGCGGAGGCATTTCGGGAACTCGGTCTCGATCTTCACCCCTCTTTACGTCTCGAACTACTGCGAGAACGGCTGTCTGTATTGCGGTTTCAGCAAGAACAACAACATACGCAGGGCCAGGCTTTCTTCCGAGGAGATCGAAGCGGAGATGTCGAAGATCGCCGGGTCAGGTCTTGCCGAGATCCTTATCCTGACCGGCGAATCAAGGGAGAGATCGGATGCGGAATTCATCGGCGGTTGCGTCAGGACGGCGGCCAAGTATTTCAAGAACATAGGGGTCGAGGTGTATCCTCTAAACGTCGGGGAATATCGTTATCTGCGCGACTGCGGCGCCGATAACGTCACGGTATTTCAGGAGACCTACGATCCCGCCAGATATGCAGAGGTCCATTCCTTCGGCCCGAAGAGGGTATTCTCATACAGGTTCGACTCGCAGGAGAGGGCGCTGATGGGCGGGATGAGGGGCGTGGCCTTCGGGGCCCTGCTGGGGATAGGCGATTTCAGGAAGGACGCTTTTGCGTGCGGGATCCACGCTTATCTTCTTCAGAGAAAATATCCGCACGCGGAGATCTCTTTCTCCTTGCCGAGGCTGAGGCCGTTCATCAATGGAGGATACGCCGCCGAAACAGTATCCGAAAGGCAGCTTCTGCAGGCCGCGCTGGCATATCGTATCTTCATGCCGTTCTCAGGGCAGACGATATCCTCGCGGGAGAGTCCGGGATTCAGGGATAGCATAGTCGGACTGAGCGCCACCCGGATATCGGCGGGGGTATCGGTGGGCATCGGCGGGCATGCGGAGGAGAAGAAAGGCGACGAACAATTCAATATCTCCGATCCGAGGGACGTGGAAGAGATAAGAAAAGCTCTGACCGAAAGAGGCTTACAGCCGGTCTTCAATGATTATGTGAGAGTATGATAATCGTCATAACAGACAGGAAGATAAGCGCCGAACCGGATTTCCTGAGACAGGTGGAGGTCATCGCAGACTCGTCCCCCGATATGATCATACTCAGAGAGAAAGACCTGTCGGAAGCGGAATACAGATATCTTGCCGTCGAGTGTATGCGGATATGCAGCAACTGCAATGTGAAGTTCTGCGTCAATTCCTTCATCAAAACGGCGGCGGCCCTCAACAACGGTCGGGTGCAGGTGTCGTTCGGCTCCTTGACATCGAATGCGGACAAACTGAAGGATTTCAAGGAGATATGGGTGTCCGTGCACTCCCGGGGCGAGGCGACCGAGGCGGAAAGGATGGGCGCTACCCATCTGATCTACGGCAACGTTTTTGAGACATCGTGCAAACCGGGCGTCGAAGGCAAAGGGATAAAGGAACTGAGGGAAGTGTGCAAGGCCGTAGGGATACCGGTGTTCGCCGTCGGCGGGATCGATCTCAGCACCGCAGTCGCGGCCGTTAACGCAGGTTGCGACGGGGTCTGCGTGAGAAGTCTTATGATGACCTCCAAGGACCCCGCCGAAACAGTGGGCGAATTAAGGAAAAGGATTGGCCGCGGGGGTTCACTCGGGCGGTCCGGCTCCTATTTTGTGTAAGAACTTTGGTCCTTTCCAGTTCCAGTCGCCGAGAAGGTGCATCGCCGCCGGCACGATGTACGTGCGTACGAGGAGCGCGTCGATTATTATCGCGAAGCTGAGCGCAAATCCGAACTCCTGGAGCATGATGGTGCTCGACAGCATCAGCGTACCGAACGCGCCGCCCATGATCAGGCCGCATATCGTTATCACGGAACCGGAACGGGTCACGGCGTAGCGTATCGCGTCGTCGTTGTTCATCCCCCTGTGCACAGCGTTCTCCTTGATGCGGGTGGTCAGCAGTATGTCGTAATCCATTCCCAGACCGAGACACACCACGATCAGTATGATGGGGATCATCCACATCACCCCTTCTCCCAGTAGGTTCCCGAATATCAGGTGCGTGACCGCCACTGTCCAGACCACGCTCATAAGGATGGTGAGGATCGAACGTATCGGCGTGACGTAGGACTTCATCACGAAGAACAAAAGCACGAATATCAGGGCAACCGCAAGCAGCTCGACCTTCAGGAACTCGCTGCTCACCAGCTCGGATATCTCGTACATGACCACCGCGCTTCCGGTCAGCCAGGTGTTGGCGATTATGTCCGGGTTCTCGGCGGCGAATTCGGTCATCGTCCTGTCCATGAATTCGATCGTCCCCATGGAACGGTCGGACATCGCCTCGTCCTTGGTGACCACGGTGAACTTGACATGCGTCAGATCGAACGGTGTTCCTGTCACGCCCTTCTCGCCTCCGATCGACGTCGCCAGAACGTAGTTGAGGATGTAATCGACCACGGCGGCCAGGGCCGGCTCGTCATATTTTGCGTCGACGCCGGCGGAGGCTTCATATCCCAGAATGATCTCGTTAAGCACGTCGCCGTCCAGCATCTGCTTTTTGAGCGAATCGGGCAGCTCCGACGCCGCTTTTTCGTAGACGGCTATCGTATAATTGTGGTCTGACATACCGCCTCTCGGGGTCTCCAGCGCGGCCTTTTCGGCCATCAACATCCAAACGTATATTCCCCAGACCTCTCCGGCGTTATCGTCCTCGGATAGTTTCGATGACAGCGTGGATAATTTTTCCAGATGGTTTCGGATATCTGGATCGGCCAGGTTCCAATAGAGATGACCGAAGGTGCCGGGCATGAACTCGACCGCGGTCCCCAAGGGTTCCGTCGTTTCGAATATCGAATAGTTGGGCATTATCATGCCGCCGTTGGAGTATTTCTCTAACTCTCCCAATCCCTCCATGCCCTCTCCGGCGGACATCGCGCCCACCATGTCGTAGGACGTTGGGGAGGTCATCATTATGTACGCGGCCGGTATCGTGAACAATACGGCGGCGGCGATTATCACTCCCGCATACTTTATCGATGCGTTGACGGACCTTGTGAAATATCTGTGCCCCATACTTGACATCTTTCCGTGCCATCCCCGCCTAGCCTTTCCGCCTTCTCTGAGCGATTCCATTTTCGTGGGCCAGAACAGCCGCTCTCCCAGTATCATGAGTATGGAGGTGATCAGAGTGAGCGCCGCGAGGAGCGCCACGACGATGCCCATCGCGAGCACCACGCCCATGGAGCTGATCATCGAGAACGAGCATATGGACATGGCGCCGAATCCTATCATGACCGCCAAGCCGGACGTTGTGATCGATTCGCCCGCCCAGGTCACCGCTCTCCTGACGGCAAGCTCGTGGTCCGCGCCGTGAACGCGTTCTTCCCGGTACCTTGCTAAAATGAATATGCAGTAATCGCAGCCGGCGCCCAGCATGGACACCAGCAGCATCATTTCCGTCATGTATATGATGTCGATGATCGAACCCACCACGAACATCAGGCAGAGAACGATGCCGAACGCGGCGCCGATGGTCATCGGCGGCATGGCCGACGTGACGAAGGACCGGAAGAACAGCCCCACCAGGATCAGTATCATCAAAATGGAGAACACGTCTATCTTCGACATGTCCCCGGATGCCGTCATCTCGATGTCGTAAGATATCGCGGGCGCACCGGAAACGTACGTCGTAACACCAGTTATTCCGCCGGCGGAGATGATCCCGTCGATAAAGTCCCTGAACACGGGCGTATCTTCGATCACCAGGTCCTCATCGATCATTTGCTGGCTGTACATGACCGCATAGATCAGGACGCCCTCGTTCTCATCATGTTCGGCGGTGAAGATGCCATACATAAGGAACTGGGATATCTTCGGGACGCCTTGTTCGTCGACATAGCCGCCGATCTGGGCGTCGATCGCGACGTACAATCCCAAGGCGTTCATCTTTCCGGCCAACGTGTCGAAGCCCGCTACGAGAAGGACGGCGTATTCCATTTGAGAGTCGGATTGGTGGAAGTATTCACCCATCACTTTGGCCCCTTCGATGGACTCGGCATCCGGCCCAGCCATGTTGTTGGTATCGTAATCCAAAACGCTCCCCGCCTTCATGGCGAGAGGCACGGCGCAGATCAGCAGCACGATCCATATCACGACTATCAATTTTGAACGCTTCAGTATTATCTCCGCAAGCTTTTCGAACGGCATCAAGCCCGAGAAAGCATAGTCCTATATAATCCTCTCAAAAGCGAAGTATACCATATTTTTATTATTGTGATTCCGATTCCGAGACGATATCAATGGTAGATGAAAATTCCATCAAGGTCGCACAGGAAAGATACGGCGAACTGCTGAGGCAACAGCTCAAACGGGTCGAGAACCTCAAGAAAGAGGGAGACTGGACCGATTATTCCAAGCTTGACAAGCTGATCATAGGCGTCTGCGGCGGCGACGGCATAGGGCCTTACATCTGCGCGTCCGCCCAGAAGGTAATGGAGTTCCTGCTTGCCGATAAGATCAAGGCGGGGAAGGCGGAGGTAAGGGCCATAGAAGGGCTGACGATCGAGAGGAGGTCGGCAGTGATGAAGGCCATACCGGACGACACCCTCGAAGAGCTGAAGAAATGCCACGTGATACTCAAAGGCCCCACGACCACCCCGAGCAAAGGGGATCCATGGCCGAACATAGAGAGCGCGAACGTCGCGATGAGGAAACAACTCGACCTCTTCGCGAACATGAGGCCGGTATCCGTGCCCGAGCTGGGCATAGACTGGACCTTCTTCAGGGAGAACACGGAAGGAAGTTATGCGCTCGGGAGCGACGGCATAGATGTGACCGAGGACCTGGCGATGGATTTCTGCGTCGCGACCACCCAAGGAACGGACAGGATCGTCAGGGCGGGCTTCGAGTTCGCCAAGAAGAGCGGGCTGAATTATCTTTCGCTTGTTACGAAAGCCAACATCGTCAAGACCACCGACGGGAAGTTCCTTTCCACGGTGGAGAGGATCGGCAAAGAGTACCCCGGAGTGAAGTGGGACAGCTGGTTCATCGACATAATGACCGCGAAACTCATCGACCCGGCCAGAAGGTCGGATTTCAAGGTGTTCGTCCTCCCCAATCTTTACGGGGACATACTCACCGACGAGGCCGCGCAGATACAGGGAGGGGTCGGGACGGCGGGAAGCGCCAACATCGGAAAGAGATACGCCATGTTCGAGGCCATACACGGTTCCGCCCCGAGGATGGTCGACGAAGGAAGGGCGCAGTATGCGGATCCGTGCAGCATGATCAAGGCCGTGGCCCTGATGATGAACCATATCGGGGAGACCGAGAAAGGTAAGAAGCTGAACATGGCTCTGGATGTCTGCGTCCAATTCGAGAGGAAACTGGTAATGACCGGAAGGAGCACGGGAGCCACCGGCGACGAGTTCGCGCAGTACGTCATGGAAACGATCCAGAGACCGGACCTCGAGAAGGTCTGGAACGGATATCTGGAAAGATCGAAGACCTCCGCGAAGGGTGCCTGAAACCTCTTCCGCGGGCCCGCCCGCGCATTTCCTTAACATGTTCCGGCAGATCGTTGACGAGAAGTTCGGAGGTGGACGGCTTGATATACGGAGTGATCGCAGGCGTTGAACCCGAAGCGCCAGAGTATATGGGCCTATCTTATGAAGGCTTTCTGGACGTTATGATCGAAAGGCTGCTCTCTGACGAACAGATCCCCTTGACGATATGGAGACGTTGCTGCGGTTCCGTTCATAGGCATACGATGTCCGTCGAGACCTGCAATAAGATACGGGAGATCGCGGGCGTGCCGGCGGAACGGAAGGATGGGGACGATCGCGATCCTGCGCTCATCATAAGGGATCTTGACATCGCGGTGAACAACTGGTACCTGAGAGGCGAGATATCCCTTTCGGACGAGAGGATCATCAAGCCATCCGACAATTGCCGCATTTGATGTTTTCAAGCTATATCACTTGTAATTTTGTTTTCAAAGTGAAAACACTTGAACAGCGCAGATCATTGCGCATGGTCCTTCTTTCCCTGCGGGATAGATCGTCCGAGGGAATCAAGGTTGCGCCGAGCGCCGGCATGTCCCCGCCCCGCCGCCAGCCTGAACCACCTTGCCGCCTCCTCGCGATCCTCTGGCACGCCCCGGCCATCCGCATACATTATCCCCAGATTGTTCTGAGCGACGGGATCCCCGTCCTCCGCTGCCAGCCTGTACCATTTCGCCGCCTCCTCGTAGTCCTGCGGCACGCCCAGACCTTCTGCGTACAATGCGCCCAGGTTGTTCCGCGCGTCTCGGTTCCCCCGTTCGGCCGCCAGCCTGTACCATTTCGCCGCCTCTTTGAGGTCCGGGGATGCGCCGTCTCCTTTGTGGTACATCACACCAAGACTGTACTGAGCGCCTTCGTGCCCCTGTTCCGCCGCCAGCCTGAGCCATTTTTCTGCGGTCTTGTGATCGGGCGGCACGCCGCGGCCTTCCGCATACATCAAACCGATGCTGTTCTGAGCGTTGTTGTTCCCTTGTTCCGCCGAAAGCGTGCAGAGCCTGACGGCTTCCTTCGGATCCCGGGCAGTGCCCTCGCCCCTTTCATAGGAAAGGGCGAGATGATACTGAGCGCCGGCATGCCCCTGTTCTGCCGCCAGCCTGAATAATCTCGCCGCTTCTTTGAGATCAGTCGGCAGACCGATGCCGTTGCGGTACATCACGCCAAGATTGTTCTGAGCGTCCCGGTACCCTTGTTCCGCCGAAAATTTGTACAACCTTACGGCCTCCTCTTTGTTCATAGGGACCCCTAAGCCCCTTTCGTGCAGGAAGCCGAGGTTGCATTGGGCGGCCGCGTCTCCCTGCTCCGCCGCGCGTCCGTACCACTTCGCCGCTTCCCTGTGATCCTGCGGCATGCCCCTGCCCTCGTGGTGCATGGTCCCGAGGTTATATTGGGCTCCGATATGCCCCTGCTCGGCAGCGTAGAGATACCACTTCGCCGCTTCTCCATGATCCCGCGGCATGCCCCGTCCCGTATCGTACTCGAAACCGAGTCTGAATTGGGCACCTGCGTATCCGCGTTCCGCTGCCAGTCTGTACCATTTCGCCGCTTCTCCATGATCCCGCGGCACGCCCCGGCCATTTTCGTACAGATAACCCATATTATATTGGGAAAGGGTGTCTCCTCTCTCCGCCGCCAGCTTCGTCCACTTTGCGGACTCTTCGTAATGTCCGTCTTCCTGATACATCGAACTCAGACTCGTTTGGGCGCCGACATGCCCTCGTTCCGCCGCGATCCTGTACCATCTCAGCGCTTCGTCGCGGTCCCGTGGAACACCAAGGCCGTTCTCGTACAGGTGGCCGAGGTTGCATTGGGAGAGGATATCCCCGTTCTCGGATGCGAGCCTGATCCATTTGGCTGATTCTTTGTAATCCCCTCTTTCCTGATACAATGATCCGAGGTTCCCCTGGGCGGAAACATCCCCGCGTTCGGCCGCAAGTTTGAACCACGCGGCCTCGTCGAGTTCCCTGAACGTGTCATCATCCTTCCCCCTGATGCCCATCGCCACCGCGCGCCTGAACCACTTGGCCGCTTCTTCGTGATCCTTAGTATCGTATATTCCCATCTTGCGCAGGACGCCGAGACAGAACTGAACGAAATCATCATCCAGATCGACCGCCGCGCGCCTGAACCACTTGGCCGCCTCCTCGCAGTTCACGGGGACATCTATGCCTTCATGGTACATCACGCCCAGCTCATATTGGGCGGCGGCATCCCCGCGTTCCGCTTTGGCCAAATATTCTTTGAATGTTTTTGACAAACAGGCCTCTTTCTTGTTCGAACCGTCGTTCTGTTGTTTCTCTTTGAAAAAGGCCATGCGCATCACACCAGACTGTGGATATTTGAAACCTTTTTTGCGACGTAAGGAAGTGTTCAAAACATGCCTGACACATCTTATTGCAATTCAGATTGTATCTCGTCGAATGTTATTTTGAAATATTTGGTGAGTCTGACCGCCTCAGGCGTGATCTCGAAGTTCGCCTGCCACAGCTCCACGCCCGCGTCCGTGCTGTCCCTGACCGCAGAGGACACTTCTTTGTAATGGGTGCTTTTCTCCCTCACCCTGAATCCAGGGTTGTCGTACATGAAGCAGCTGAGGAGCACCGCTTTCTGATGGCTTTGAAGACTGTTCTTGAGATCGGTGATATGTCTGACGAAACGATCGGTGGAACCGAGCGGTGCGGTCTTCTTCGTTCTCACGTGATCCGGTATCTCCATCTGAAGAGAGACCAGCGGCATCTTGACCTCTATGTACACATCACCAGCAAGGAAGTCGAGCTTCGACGCTCCGAGGACCTTCTCGCGCTGTATGTTCTTCTCGTTTCCTATGATATCCGAGAGACCCCCGTTGCGGAGATAGTGTTCGACGTAACGGTTGACGGCGTTCTGGTTGATCCCGATCCATCTTTTTCCTTCGGTCTCGGGTCTATCAAGGGACACTGCCTCGACGGTGTACGGCGTCTTCCTTCCCGGGTCGGTGCTCTTTGACAGCAGGCAGGGCCTTCCGGAGACATCGATGTCGCCTATCCTCCCGGTGGTCGGGCAGTGGCAGCCGATATCTTCCCCGTTCATGCTGACGATCATCGTGAACTGGCTTTTCCTTTTCTTTATCACGCCCTCTTTCAGAGGCTCGGCGAAGATGATGTCGTCCATTGTATCGCGACATAGGCCATCAGGTTTATAATTGAATTCGGAACAGAGGTCCCCTCAGCGTTATTGCTGAGATCGCGTTCGGTTCCCGATGCACCCATATAAGACATATGGGTTGGGTACTCTTTAACCATTCTTATAAAATGAGTGGGCCCGCCCGGATTTGAACCGGAGTCAATAGCTCCCGAAGCTACAAGGATACCAAGCTACCCCACGGGCCCTTTTTCGGAGGATGATTCCCGTCATGCTATTAAATGTATCCTTTACGTGTCGGTCCTGACGTCATCCCAACCGGCGTTCCCGCCGGCTCCGATCAGCCAATTCATGGCGTAATGCCATTCTACAACCACTTCTCCGTTCAGTCCCGCGGGGGGCTCGCTCTTTTTCAGCCTTGCGTCCACGCAGGCCCAGTCGTACCGCAGGACCAGGTCCGCCGCGTCCAGGATATCTTTCCCTGAACGAGGGTTTGCGTCCTCAAGCAATCCCTTTAAGCTTTTCTGGCGCCAGAGGGTGTCGCTCATTGCGCAAACGTCGCACAGCCTGTCCGGATAGCCCAGTTCGATCATTCCGAGCGCCCACATCAGCACATGGCAGCACTCGTACCTCCAGCCGAACTTGGCGATACTGCGTTGGTCCGGCTTTTCGATCGCCAGGTACGCTTTTTCTTCCGGCGATAAAGAATCGTCCAGCCCGCCGCCTAGGATATCGTTGATCGTGTCCAGATACTTCTTCGTATCCTCCAGGGTCATCCCGCACCCCAGTATCTCGCTGTAAACACAGACGCCGAACATCGCGATCAGCCGCCGAGCGATCTCTTCCGGGGTCCGTAGCTTCGCTTCGGACTCCCTAACCGCCGAACGGAGGTGCGGAATGTACGGGATGCCCTTCTCTTTCAGGATAGCAGCGGACCGTTCCCTGCGTGCCGCATCGGAGGGAGACTCCTCCGCCGCGTCGTCGAGGTAATCGGAGTTGCCGATCGGAACATATTCGTCAAAATTGCTTATGCCTTCGGGAGAGAGCACCATTTTCCCCTCCCCGGTGAACAGGCATCTCTCCGGCGTCAGGATAAGGCCGTTGATATCCTTCGCTGTGTCGAACAAGACGCTCAGGATGTAGTTGGTCCTCGACTCGTTCACGGTCGTCCCAAATGATATTCCTGTGACGCAGTTGAAAGCCTGGATCTGTGCCAGGACGCTGTTGTGCAGTTCCTTGTTCTTGCATTTGATCCCCGCGAAAAAACCGTACATGCCGGAGATATGCCGATTTATGAATTCCCGACCGCTGCTGACGGTCACAACGACATCCGAATTATCCCTGAGGTGGATGACAAAGCTCTCCGCGCCGTCCGCATACAAGGGAGCCGAGACCTCTTTGGTCATTATCGCAAATTTGCTGATCAGTGTTTCCTTTACCCGCTCCGTTCTGCCGATGAGAGTGTAAATGGTGAAGCGCATATGGTTGTTGTTATTCATGTCAAGACCTCTTATTCGGATATCATTTCCCTCAGAACGTACTGAAGTATCCCGCCGTTGGCTATGTACTCGATCTCGATGGGAACGTCCGCTCTGCAAACGGTGTCGAACTCCAGCTTCTTGCCGTCCCTGTACGCTGTGACCCTCACCGCACCTTTTGGTTCCAGATCCTCAAGGTCGATGTCGAACACCTCCGAGCCGTTAAGCTTCAGCGTCTCGGCGTTCTGGCCGTCGATATACTGTAGCGGAACGATCCCCATGCCGACCAGGTTCGATCTGTGTATCCTTTCGAACGATTCGGCGATGACCGCCCTTACCCCGAGGAGGTTGGGCCCTTTCGCCGCCCAGTCCCTTGAGCTTCCCGTCCCGTACTCCTTTCCGGCGAGTATGACGAGCGGCGTCATATCCTCATAGTACGATCTCGACACCTCGAAGATCGTATCATCCTTGTTCTCCGGGAAGTATCTGGACGAGCTTCCCTCCTTTCCCGGCGTAAGCTTGTTCTTCAATCTTATGTTGGCGAACGTCCCTCTGACCATGACCTCATGGTTCGCTCTCCTCGATCCGTACGAGTTGAAATCGTCCTCTCCCACCCCCAAGGATATCAGGTACCGCCCCGCGTCCGACCCTTTGCCGAACGAGCCTGCGGGGGAGATGTGGTCTGTGGTTATGGAATCCCCCAGCATAGCGAGGCATCTCGCCCCCTTTATGTTC
>JAITCQ010000089.1 GCA_031283015.1 Candidatus Methanoplasma sp. | reverse complement strand
ACGGCTGCGATGACACATCGCTGCTACCGCAAGAGCCCCTTTTCAGGGACAGGGTCTCTGTAAGCCGCCGCGTGCACATGGCGATCATCCGTCACGCCCATACGCCGCACCGGCTGTTCATCGGTAGCGCAGGGCTATTTTTAAACTATTGTCCCCCAGCCGAGGAGAATACGTCGATCGACGTATTTAATTGTATAAAATCGACTTACTGGATGAAAGCATATGTTTATTGTCGAAAAATCCTGTTTTCCGTGAAAAATGAATTTAAAACTACGAATTTCGTAGAAACATAACCGTTTTTCCCCCATTTTCTACGATTTCCATGGTTAGGTTTATTTAAGAAGATTTTATTACAGGCTTTTATGAAAGCTTACTTTAAGCCCGAATCCGTCGCTATAATCGGCGCATCGGCGGACACGACGAAACTCGGCGGCATGCTTCTCAAGAACATGATCGACGCAGGTTACAAAGGAAAACTGTACCCCATAAACCCCAAGGGCGGGGAGATACAGGGAGTAAAAGCGTACACTTCCGTTAAGGACGTGGGCGCGCCCATCGAACTCGCGGTCATCGCGGTGAAGAACCTGCAGGCGATCGAGGCGATGCAGGAGCTGGGCGCCGCAGGCGTCAAGTTCACGTCCATACTGTCGGCCGGCTTCAAGGAGGAAGGGGCCGAGGGCGCCAAGCTCGAGGAGAGACTTCTGTCCGAGGCGGCCAAATACGGAATCAGGATAGTCGGCCCCAACTGCTTCGGCAACATGAACGTCTCCTACGGGCTGAACTTCACGTTCACGCACATCCTGCCCCCCGCGGGGAACATATCCATAATCTCCCAGTCCGGAGCCCTCGGCTCCTCGATACTCGAGTGGAGCAAGCTCCATGAGTTCGGTATGGCGAACTTCATGACCTTCGGTAACAAATCGGACATCAACGAGGCCGATGTCCTCGGATATCTGGTGGAGGACCCCAACACGAAGGTGATAGGGATGTACTGCGAAGGCATATCACATGGACAAAAGCTCGTGGAGACCCTGGAGAAACACAAGAACAAGAAACCCGTCGTGGTATTCAAGTCGGGAAAGACCGAGGCGGGTTCCGCGGCGGCATCGTCGCACACCGGGTCCCTCGCGGGATCCGACGCGGTCAATGACGTCATATTCAGCAAAATGAACCTGCACAGGGCACAGGACCTCGATGAGATGTTCGACGCCCTGTCGGTGTTCAGCACATGCAGCCCCATGAGGAAGAACGGCATCGCGATAATAACCAACGCCGGAGGTCTCGGGGTGATGTCGGCGGACGCTGCGTTCGAAGCCCCGTACATAGAGGCGGCAAAGCTTGCGCCGGAGACCATCGAGGCCATAAAGAAAGCGGTCCCCACCATAGCCGGGCTCACAAACCCCATCGACGTCAGAGGGGACGCGAAGGCGGAGTACTTCAAAGGCGCCATAAACGCGGTGATCAAAGACCCGTCCGTGGGAGGACTCGTCATAATGGGATCCCCGCTGGACACCGCCGATCTGGAAAGCATAGCCAAGATCATCGTCGAGATGAGGGACGACATCCCGGTGCCGACGACGTGCTGCTTCCCCGGCGGAGACAAGTGCGAGAGGGCGAACAGGATCCTCAGGGAAGGAAAGGTCCCCTGCTATCCCACGCCCGACAGAGCGGTCCGCGCGCTCTCGATCCTTAGGAAATTCACCGTAAGAAGCCAGGAAGTCCACGATCCGATGAAGGTCCCGGCGGTTTCCGGAAAGGCCAACGCCCAAAAGATAATTGCGAACGCGAAAGCGGAGGGAAGGAAAGCCCTCACGGAGGCCGAGGGAAAGAGGATATTCGCGGCATACGGAATGCCCACCCCCGGAGAGGCGACCGTGAACAGCGCGGACGACGCCGTCAAAGAGTGCAACAGGATCGGATATCCAGTTGTGATGAAGATCCTTTCCCCGGACATAGCGCACAAGACGGATGTGGGCGGGGTCGTGGTCGGAGTGAAGAACGCCGACGCGGCGAAGGAAGCGTTCAACAAGATAATGAACAACTGCAAAACAGCAAAACCCAACGCAAGGCTGGACGGCGTGTCCATACAGCAGATGGTGTTCGGGCAGGAAGTGATACTTTCGATGATAAGGGACGTGCAGTTCGGCCCGGTGGTGTCCTTCGGTCTTGGAGGGATATACGTGGAGATAATGGGGGAGATATCCCAGGCGCACGCTCCCATGAGCGAGCAGCAGCTCGACAAGATGATCGCCTCCACCAAAGCGTACAAGCTGCTGGCGGGCGCGAGAGGTCTGCCCCCAGCGGACATAGACGCAGTGAAGGACATGATCAGAAGGATCGTGATGGTCGCGATGGAGAACCCAGAGATCCACGAACTGGAGATCAACCCCGTGATCGTCGGGAAGAAAGGCGAAGGCTGCTGGGCGGTCGACGCGCTCTGCACCCTGAACTAAACTCAACGCCGGGCAGCCCCCGGCCCATTTTTTATTTTAAAGCGGGCATCATCGCGATCTTTCATGCAAGCGTTGGTGATGCGAAAATGAGCGGTCGGATGCCGAGCAGACGACAGGTATGCAGAAGGAACACATCTGTACCGCTATAGCGGACAAAAGCAGTGCAAAATGAAAAAGTGTACCGCTATGGCGGACAAAAATCAATAGAATTATATCGGCAGTGTGACCTCAACAGTTTGATCTTTCGGAACAGTATAGGAACAAAATATAAAAATTTCACAATTAGTTTAATTTCATTCCTATATCGGAATAAAATAAGCAATATTAATAGAATTATTACAAAGTTTGTTCCGATATAGGAACATAATTATACTTCCAATCGAATGCGCTCATGTGAAATATAACTCGGCGGCGGAGATTGCAGAAAGGTGGGGGATCACCGATCGAGCAGTAAGGAAATACTGTTCGGAAGGAAGGATCCCGGGAGCGTTCCTTACGGGCAAGACATGGAACATCCCCGATGATGCGCTCCCTCCGGAAAGGAGGAACGCAAGAAAGTTCAGCGACAACGATCTCCTGAACGTCCTGAAAGAGGAGAAGGACGGCAAGATGAAAGGCGGGATATATCACAAGCTGCAGATCAGTCTGACATATAATTCGAACCACATCGAAGGCAGCAAACTGACCGAGGATCAGACCCGCCGGATATTCGAAACGAACACGATCGGTTCGATCGACTCCGCCGACGTGGACGACATAGTGGAAACGGTGAACCACTTCAGATGCATCGACCACGTGATCGACAACGCAAAAAGGACGCTGACCGAAGATATGATAAAAACATTGCATCTGATCCTTAAGAGCGGCACCAGCGACAGCACGATATCGTGGTTCAGGGTCGGGGATTACAAACTGAGGCCGAACGAGGTCGGGGGAGAAGCGACCTGTCCGCCGGCGGAGGTCGGAATGAGGATGAAGGCCCTGCTTGAGGAATACGGTACGAGAGAGAAGACGATCGAGGACGTGATAGGATTCCATCGGGAATTTGAAAGGATACATCCCTTTCAGGACGGCAACGGGCGCGTCGGACGGCTGATCATGTTCAAGGAGTGCCTGGCGAACAACATCGTACCTTTCGTGATCAACGAAGAACACCGCTGGAACTATTACAGGGGGCTGAAGGAATGGGATACCGACAGAAGACGCCTGACGGACGCATGCCTTTCGGCGCAGGACGAATTCCGCGGATGGATGAGGTATTTCCTTATAAAGGAATGAACGCCCTCATTCTCTGTACACACCGCAGTTAAGCTCCGGCAGAGGGACGAACTTCATCCTCAGTTTAGACAATTCCCATATCAAAAGTTAGACAATTCCCCCATCGATTTCCGCTGTGGCACAGACACAAACTACACGAATCCCCTCATACCCTATGATACTCGGCGGGGCGGTTCGCATACAGAAGGCCCGACGGGGTGCTGGTCGTGCCGATAGGATGCCTCCGGGATTGAAAGGGACTCGGACCGGGATGCGCTCCCGCCCGCTGTTCGATGTCGTCCGCCGCATAACCGTTTAATCTGAGGATACCGTTCAGCCGTTCATGAGATCCGAGATCGTGTTCGTCGGGCTGGGGCTGAGCGGCACGGACGGGATGACCGTCAAAGGACTGAACGCATTGAAGGAATGCGACAAGATATACGCCGAGTTCTACACGTCCGTCCTGATAGGCGCGGGAATAGGCGACCTGGAATCCGTCATAGGGAAGAAGATCAGCGTCGTGCACAGATCGCAGGTGGAGGAAGAGGACGTCATCATCTCCGACGCAAGGAAGATGAGGGTCGGGTTCGTCACCGCCGGGGACACCATGCTGGCCACCACGCACGTCGATCTCCGGATACAGGCGGAGGAGGAAGGTATACCCGTGAGGCTGATACACGGAGTGTCGATATTCGGAGCGTGCCCCACCTCCCTCGGCCTCCAGCCTTACAAGTTCGGAAGGACGGTCACACTGCCGTTCCTGGAGACCGGATATCAGCCCAAGTCACCGTACGACAACATCAAACAGAACAAGGACCGCGGCCTTCACACGATGATCCTTCTGGACATAAGGGCTGATGAACTCAGATACATGACCGCCCATCAGGCGCTGGAGTGGCTGATTGAAGGCGAAAAGAAGTGGGGGGAGGGCCTGATCACTGACCGGACCGTGATATGCGTCGCATCCAACGTCGGGTCGAAGGACGAGAAGATAACCGCGGGATATCCGCAGGACCTTTTGAAAAAGGACCTGGGAGCGCCGCTGCAGACCCTGGTGATCCCCGGCGACCTGCATTTCATGGAAGCCTACGCCCTGGTGGACTTCGCTGGAGCGCCGAAAGAGATAATTGACGAAGAGGATGGATGATGCCGTTCTGCATACGGGTCCCGAAAGAGAAGGGAGAGCACGTAAGATCAGAACTGTTGTCAAAAGGGATACTCGACACGAAAAGGAAGATCGGCTCCGAGGGGGATCTTCTTCTCATCCCGATCCTGGCAGACGAGTATGAAGGCTACGAGATCGCGGAAGCGGATCTGGAGACCCTCGAACAGACGCCGACCGATTATAAGGAGGTTTTGGAAATCCCCGAGGAGATAAGGCCCGAGCTTCCCACGTCGTTCGACGTCATCGGTGATGTTGCAGTAATAAAGCTGTCCGAACCGCTGATCCCGTACAAACGCAGCATCGGCGAAGCGATGATATCTGTGAACCCGTCGATAAGAACGGTGATGGCGGACTCGGGGGTCAAGGGGGACCTGAGGATAAGGGAGCTCGAACAGATCGCGGGAG
>JAITCQ010000096.1 GCA_031283015.1 Candidatus Methanoplasma sp. | reverse complement strand
ATGACGTTCCTGTCAACGGCCTTTTCTTCAATGAACAAGTGGACCTTGTCGCAGAGCTGCATTCTGACCACGACGTCAGGATCGCGGAGGTCCACATCGTTGTTCCTCGAAAGGATACCGCCGACATCCCTTATGAGTTTCTGGGAATCCACGTCCTTCATCATCCCCTCGAACCTTTTGGCCCTGATGGCGAACGTGCCCTCCGGCAGCTGCGTCCGCGACAGACCGCCGATGTCCCGGGGATCATACGAGCCGAGATATTCTCCTATTGAATGGGTAAGGGCGATACGGCCGGCGATGCCTTCAAGGCATTCTCTGGGGAAAGACGCGATAAGATAACCGGGACCCTCTCCTACAAAGCTGTGCCTGGCGCATTCAGCTTCAACGCATCTCTTTGCCTCGGCCGCCGGCATATCTTTGGATTCGCCGGAGAGTTCAAAAAAGAAAACGGGGTCCACGGACCCCTTTAGGTTTCAGTCCTTAATACCATCTTCGGTCACCATGAACACCGCCTCCCCCTCAGGAAGGTTCGGAGAGTCAATGAGCCTGGCGATCCTCTTCCCCCCCTTGCCCTTCCGCAGATAGAGGCGGAAGGTCGCGGTGTGGCCGACGATGTGTCCGCCGATCGGTCTCGTCGGGTCGCCGAAGAACGCGTCGGGCTTGGCGGCCACCTGGTTCGTGACGGCGATGACCGCGTTGTTCAGGGTCGCGAAGTTCAGCAGATCATGCATATGGCGGTTGAGGATCTGCTGCCTCTCCGCGAGGGCGCCCCTTCCGAGATACTCCGCCCTGAAGTGCGATGTGAGGGAGTCGACGATCATGAGCCTTATCTTCTTCTGCTGCGCCAGTTCGAGGGCTTTATCGACGAGGAGGATCTGGTGCTGGGAGTTGAACGCTCTCGCGACGTGGATCCTTCTCAAAGTATAATCCGGATCGACGCCCAGGAAGTTTGCCATCTGGATTATCCTTTCGGGCCTGAAGGTGTTCTCGGTGTCGATGATTATGACGTCGGAATCCAACCCGCCCTTCTCCTCGGGCAGAGTGGCGTTGACAGCAAGCTGGAAGCACACCTGGGTCTTGCAGCTTCCGAACTCGCCGAAGAATTCCACGATAGCTTGGCTTTCCAACCCTCCGTTCAACAGCTCGTTGAATGCTTTCGAGCCGGTGGTAAGCTTCGTCACCGCCTTGCGGCGTTCCAGGATGTTGTCTCCCGTTTCGAATCCGCCGATGTCGGCGCATAGCTTTGCGCCTTCTATGATGTCCATCGCCTTCTTCTCGCCTATCTCGCAGGTCTCTGCGAGGTCCTTAGGCGAAGCCACGGCGATCACCATCAGGTCTGTGTATCCTCCTTCGCGGAGTTTCTCTGCTATTGCAGGTCCCACTCCCGGTATGTCCTCAAGGGTTTTTGCGGCCATTTTTTCTCACTCGAATCTTCAAGTTTTTTTGAGTATATAAACGAAATCAGGGGGTGTCCGAATTGACCGAAAGTGAGATGTCTCATCCCTGCAGATTTTGCAATAAACGGTCTCTGACAAGAAAAACAGATAATCTGCCGCCAGAACAATCATCCTATGGGGGTATACCCCAAAATAAAATTGCTCAGCTGGAAGGAACTTTATGGATAGAAAGGACTATTGACGCATTCCAATTCCGATGTTCTTTCAACAGTCTTTTTGCAGTTAGTTCTTGGATAATCTTTCTTTTTCATCCACAACGGCCCCTTCGGCCTTCCTGAACCTTCAGCTGACACGCTTTCACCGGTTGTTTCAATAGACCGAGGCCCCCTTCATCCTTCTTTATGGTTTTCTCTCGACTTGGGCGTTCCGTCCCTGTTGTACCCCGGGCGCCTTGTGAGCTGAGGGGTCACACCATTCTCCCCGAACGGGCGGCCGTCTGCACCGTCTACGTATTGCAGGGTCGGGTCCCTTTTGTGTTTGAACCTGTCGAATATCATCTCAAGCACCACCCAAGCGACATTGTGATTATGCCTATAAGTAATAACGCTCCTATCAGTATGATTTTCAAGACAAGGTTTGCGTTGTCATGATAGGCGGCCTCATATGCTCTGATCATCCCATTTGCAATTTCTGTCTCAAGGTGTTCTGCGTTGTCGTCATTATATCGGCTTATTTCATCCATAATATTCATTCCTGCCGAAAGCGCAAACTTCCTTGATTCCAATATGGTAAAAATCCCTAAGAGGCAGCACAATAACACGGAAAAGATCGAAGTTGCGAAAAATGCTCCGAATCCGTCAAAGGCAGGATCCATCGTCAAAAGCTGCAGGAAGAGGATCGAGGCGAATGCCACAAGGATGCCGATCGACTGCAGCATCGAGTTCTGACGATCCGACGCGAGACCCAACTGTCTTTCGATATCCCCTCTGATAAGCGAGAATACGTTCTGATCGGCGGTTTTGAGGTCATTCTTCAAAGAAGGGAGGCTATCACCATACGCGGCGCAGGCATCTGGATCGCTTTCAGGAGAGATCTCCTCCAGTATTCTAGGGGGCATTGTCACACACTCGGTCATTCAGGTTTTTTCTGATATAAAGAGGAAAGTGGGGGAGGCGTCCGAATTGACCGAAAGTGGACCCCCGCACCCGCGTGCAGATAAATGTTTATATTGTTAATGGGGATTTGTGGGTCATGGCAAAGAAGAAAAGGCGCATAGTCGAAGAGAAAGAGGAGGAATACGAGTTCACTCCCGCCGAGTTCGACGAGCGCGAGTTCATCCTCAAGGACATCTACGGGACGAAGGTCCTGTTCGTGATAACCGCTTTGGCGATAATCGTCGGGATCGTTGGTTCTTTGCTGTGCGTGCACATCGAAGGCAACGGTTGGATCGCCGCCACCGTCCTGTCCTTTGTCATCGTCCTTCTTATGAAGAAACTGCTCATGCTGATGGGACTCCGCGTCGACCTCCTCGAGATGAAGACGATGCTGGTGAATTATCTTCTGTTTCTGATGCTCGCGTTGGGCATATGCATAATACTTGTCAACGCGCCGTTCGTTTAAGGGTCAGATCTCCCAGCTGTTCTTCGGGTCCAATAATTCGGTGAGCAGCGCCGGAGGGGTCTCGTTAAGGGATGTTTCGTGATTCCTTATCTTCATGTTGCGCGGGTCTATCTCCCTTCCTATTCCGGACACCGCCGCCTCGTCGGCGAGCATCTCCTTCGCCGTGAAGTACATCCTTTCCGCTATGACGTTCCAGCACCCGTCCTCTATGAAAGGCGGGCCGTAGACGTTGTTCTTCCATTTTGAGATGAAGGAGTCCGCCGCCTTTACCCATACCGGCGGGCCGGCGTGCTTGTAGGTCTTGGAGAGCACGTCACGTTCGAGTTCGAACGCGATCTCCAGCTTCTTCTCGTACATATCATGCACCGCCCTCAGGACAGTGTAGTCAAAATCATTCAGTTTCCTAGTAAGCGCATAACGGGTCTTCCACAGTTGAGAGTAGAGATTGTCCTCCACCACGTCCGGCCTGTCGAAGACCACCGTGATGAGCCTCGACCCGTTCCTGTCGGATATCCGTTCCAGTTCCTCCCTCGGGTACGGCTGTCTTTCCTGCGGGAAGAAGAACTTCTCCGAAGGCGACGACAGGTACGCTTTCGACGCGGTTATGAAAAGCGCCATGGTGTCGATGTGGACCGCGGATGCGACGTTCCTCTTCTGATCCACCGGATCATAGACGACCAGAGGACCCAGTATCGGCGGCCCCTTCTTCTCTATCGAAATCGTGACCCCCTCTTTCCACTCGCCCGCACCCTCAAGCGCTTTAAGGAAGCTTCCGTAGTGGAGCACGAGAAGCTCGCACATGTATCCGGAGAATCCCCTCGTGTTTGGCTCCGCCCCGTACACTCCGATCCCTTTCATGAATCCTTTCAGAAGCCGGACCTCGTCCTTCTGTTCTTCCTTGAGCCTCTCGAGTATGTACTGCGTGTGGAAAGGAGTGCGGTCGACGGCGGTCCTTATCTTCTCGGCGGTCTTCAGAGCGTAACTCGGAACAAGGTCCACGTCCACGCCTTTGTATTTTCCGCGGATGTAAGGGTGTTCTGAGTACATTCTTATGCCGTTCGTTATCGCTTCGCCGACGGACAGCCCGACGGTCTCGAGCTCTTTGTGGGGGACGGTCTCGGGGAAAAGGAGAAAGAGGTCAATGTCCGGGTCGGATAGGTAAGTGTCTTTGGCGTAGGACCCTACAAAGCGGGTCTCGACGTCTATGCCGTGCTCTTCGATGTCGTCGTCCACCGTCTTCTTCAATGCGTTCGCGGCGCTGTTCAGCGACTCGACCTCTTTCGCTGTCGGCTTGATCCTCCGCAGCACTTCGGACTCCAAACTCATTGCCAAAAATACGCATTGTGGATTTAAGCATTGTCTAATTTTTTTTCGATTTCCGATATGCCGCGCGCTTGGCGCGGTGCGTTGGAAATATGCGGTTTGTGCAAAAGTATGTAAGATAACGTGTAAGATAACATGTAAGATATTTAAAGAAACAATGTATTCGTTAAAAGGAACATGCCGAGAGGCGACAGCTAATGAACAACGACCCGCCGTTCACAATAACCGAGGAGATGCTGAACCTTGTCGCGGAGATATCCGAGACACTCGGAAGCATCAAAAGCGTTGGGGATATGGAGAAGTTACCGCGGCTCCGCAGGGTCGGGCGCATAATGTCGATTCACTCATCGCTCGCAATAGAAAACAACTCACTGACAGTGGATCAGGTGACCGACATCATCGACGGAAAGCGCATAATCGGTCCGCCAAAGGAGATACATGAAGTAAAGAACGCCTTCGCCGCTTACGAGGAATTGGAGAGCATCGATCCGTATGACATGAAAGAACTGTTGCGCATCCATGGCATTATGATGGGCGGCCTGATCAGCGAAAGCGGGAGGTTCCGAACGGTCAACGCAGGCGTATTCTCAAGCGACGGACGTGTGGTCCATGCGGCCCCTCCGCCCGGAATGGTACCCGAACTCATGTCCGGACTGTTCGAGTGGCTGAGGGCCTCAAAGGTCCACGTACTTATCAGGTCGAGCGTATTCCACTATGAGTTCGAGTTCATACACCCGTTCCGCGACGGCAATGGAAGGACCGGGAGGTTATGGCAGACCGCTGTTCTTATGAAATGGATGCCGGTGTTCGCATGGATCCCCGTCGAGTCCGTCATCCGTGACCGGCAGACAGAGTATTATGATGCTATATCGGGATCCACAAGCGCAGGGAACTCGAACGAATTCATACTGTTCATGCTGAGGGTCATACTGGATGCCGTGAAGGGACTGGCTTCCGATACGCAGAAGCACATCAATCATATAGATACAAGGGTACGCGAACTCCTGGCGGCGATGGAACCATACCCAATGAGCGCGACCGAACTCATGGAACGTCTGGGGCTGAGGTCTCGAGATGCGTTCCGAGAAAATTATCTGAAACCCGCGGTCGAGGCGGGTCTGATCTCTCTGACAGAGCCGGATAAACCAACCAGCAGAAATCAGAGATATTTCAGAAAGTGACCGAAGTGCGAGCCTTATTGTCCGAGAGCCTTTTCATTCCTTTATGGAATGTTGTGCCAGTAATACTGGATATGACGTTTGGGAATTGCAGCCCCCGCGGCCCCCCCCTCGGACCGCGGTCACGGGGAAGTTTCCGGGATCCACTCGTCGTCGAACGTCTCGGACGCAGAAATGGAAAGAACCTTTCCGACATCCAAGATATCGCGGTCTTTGACAGAGACGGTCCTTACTCCCGTCCTCTTCTCCGTCTCGGACGCCTGTTTCTCCGGGTCCCTTCGTATCATGACCACCCCCAAGTGTATGAACACCGCCAATTCCGGTTTTACGATATCGATGAACGAGACCGCGTCCTCCGTGCAGAGATGGAAAGGAATCCTCAGATCATCGGGCGTAGTGACCGGGAGTATCAGCACGCGGCTCCCCTCGTACTGTTTCGCGATCCCTTCCGAGAAGGAAGTGTCGCTGACGTAGGAAACTATCCCGTCGTCGGTGCAGAATCTGAAACCGACGTTCGTGGGGTCGCTGTGTTCGGATATGCAGAGTTCCGTCCTGAGGCCGTCTATGTCAAGGACGGCGCCGGGTCTGAGCACCGTTACGTTCTTCACTATGCCCTGATGGTACTTCGAGAGACACGGCCCCAGCGAGCCCTCTCCGCTGATGACCGTCGGGCTTCCGTAAACATGCCCCCGTTTCTTCCATCCTCCGAAGGTCATCCCCTCTATCACCGATTCCGCGTCGGAATAATGGTCGGGATGAGCGTGGGACACGATCAGCGAATCCGTCCTCGTGAGATCGTAGTGGATCCGGTTCATCTGCGTGAGAGCGCCGGGTCCGGGATCGATGTGAAGGTGCTTCCCATTCCCGTGTTCCACGAGCATCCCCCCCGTGCAGCGGGTCTGATACATGGCGGTATGTCTTCCGCCGCCCGTGCCTAGGAAAATGATACGAAACACCATGCTGTCCGATGGCGGTCTCGCTATATCAGTTTTTCAATCTGCGAAACGATTATTACAGTAGATGAAAATCTCGGAGCATGATCACAGTTGTCAGGGACGCTTGGATTGTTACGCAGGACCCTCAGAGAAGGATCCTGAGAGGCGACGTGGTCGTCGACGGGGAGAGGATAGTCTCCGTCGGAAAGGAATACAAAGGAACGGCGGATAAAGAGATCGAAGCCGCCGGCGACATAGTCATGCCGGGGCTGATAAACACACACACCCACGTTGCCATGGCGGTGATGAAGGGCGTTGTCGACGACATCCCGTTCCCGGATTTTCTCAAGAAAGTGTTCAGTATAGACTCCGGCAGGACCGACAAGGATATCAGGATCGGAACGAAGATCGGATGCGCGGAGATGATCCGTAGCGGAACGACGACGTTCGTCGACCTCTATTATTCGGAGGACGTCATCGCCGAAGCGGTCGCCGAAGCGGGGATAAGAGGCGTGCTATGCTGGTGCGTCCTCGACGAAGAGATGACGACCCAGAAAGGGAACCCCCTTCATAACTGCAAAAGGTTCTACGACGGTTTCAAGAACAAAAGGAAGATAATGCCCGGGGTCGGGCTGCAGGGAGTGTACGTCTGCAATGAAGAGACATGCAGAGGGGCGAAGGAGTTCTCCGACGAGAAAGGCATTCCGCTCACGTTCCATCTCTCCGAGACCAGAGGAGAAGTGAATGAACATAGGAAGAAAACGGGGAAGAGACCGGCGGAGTGGCTGAACGACATCGGCGTGTTAGGCGGGAACGTCATCGCCGCCCATTCCGCATGGATGACCATGAACGAGGTCAGAATGATGGGCGCGGCTGGAGCATCCATTTCGTCCTGCCCTGTCTCCAACATGAAACTGGCGACGGGCGGGGTCGCCCCCATACCGGAGTTCCAAAGGTACGGGGCGAACGTCACCGTCGGGACCGACGGCAGCACGACGAACAACAGCCTTGACCTTATGGCGGAGATGAAGGTGCTGGGCCTGCTTCAGAAATCCAGCAGATGGGACCCCACGGTCACTAAAGCGCAGGAGCTTTTGGATTTCGCCACCTTGAACGGGGCGAAGGCAATCGGAATGGGAGACTCCCTTGGCTCCGTTGAGGCCGGAAAATACGCCGATCTTGTGATCCTCGACGGGAAATCGCCGAACCTCAGGCCGCTGCTCCCCGAGAACACGATATCGAACATCGTCTACTCAGGATCCTCTTCCAACGTAAAGACGGTGATGTGCCAGGGGGACATCGTTCTGGAGAACGGAAGGATGAACACCATCGACGAGGCCGAGGTATTGTCCGAGTCGGAGGAGATGTGGCGCTCGCTATGTCTGAGGTAAGGACGGCGGACGGCGGCGCGAGGATAAAGTTCGAGAGTCCGGATTGGGAGAGCATCGCCGCCGCCGGCTGTGTCTGTGTGGACATGCACGTCCATACGGACTGTTCCGACTCGTATAGCGGCATCAGGCGGCTGCTGAAGATAGCCAATTCGAGGAACGTGGGGATGGCGGTCACAGATCACAATCTCATAACTTCGCTGGAGGTTGTCGACATCGCGGAGGAGGACATGCTCATCATCCCCGGAATGGAAGTGAGCGCATCCGACGGGCCCCACATCCTAACGTACTTCTACGAAATGAACGACCTCAGGGATTTCTGGCGGGAGAACATCCGCCCCCGTCTGCAATCGTGCCCGTGGCTGGCCCTTAAGGACTGCACCACAGAGAGACTGCTCGATCTTCTCGAGGATCAGAATTGCGTCGTATCAGGTGCGCATCCCATGGGATATCTCGGTTCCAACAAAGGCGCGGAGATCTGCAACAGGAAGGGCTACATCCCCGATGAAGTGATAAGCAGGCTGGATGCGTACGAGGTCATATGCGGGGGAATGACCCGGGAGGACAACGTCGAAGCGGTGAGGTCGTTCGGGAAACACGGCCTGGGGATAACCGGCGGAAGCGACGGGCACATCGCCGAGGACCTCGGTTCGGTGGTGACGATCTCGAAAGCAAATGATGTCGACGGATTCTTGGACAGCATCGTGAAGAGAGAGAACGCCGTGAGGGGAACGGAGAAGGACTTCTCTAGGAGGGCGCTCACCGGCCTGACGTCGTTCTATAATTTCATGGATTATACTCCGTCGGTCATCAGAGTGCAGTCGCGGCAGATGGCGATGAGCATAAGGCGCGGCACGAAAAGAAAGATGAACAGGAAGGACGAACAAGGTTGACTTGTCAACTATCGACAGGTTTAAATCCCGTTACTCAATGGCAGGGTCATGTTATCCGGGAACCCCATCGAGATAGTGAAGCTGCGGAAGGAATACGGAGAGTTCGTCGCGGTGAACGATCTTGATCTTTCCGTGAAGAAGAACAGCTTCACCGGTTTCCTCGGGCCGAACGGCGCCGGGAAGAGCACAACGTTAAAGATATTGACGCACCTGATAAACGCGACCTCGGGGGAGGCCTACATCAACGGCATTGATGTCACCAAGGATCCGAAGAAAGCGCTGACGAACGTCGGAACAGTGGTCGAAACACCCGAATTCTATCCGTACCTCACGCCGAAGGAGACCCTGAAGTACGTAGGACAGATAATCGGGATGAGTCCGGAATCGATAATGAGCGAGACCGACAGAATTTTGGAGAAGGTAAAGATGGCCGAGTGGGCCGACAAACGCATCGGAACATTCTCGAAAGGGATGAGGCAGAGGATCGCGTTAGGCCAGGCACTCATGAACAACCCCAATGTGATAATCCTTGACGAGCCGAACTCCGGCCTCGATCCGAGGGGTCAGGCCGAGATGAGGGAGATCTTAAAGAATCTGAGGAACAACTCCAACAACCTCACCGTGATCATGAGCTCGCACGTGCTGCATGAAGTGAGCGACCTTTGCGACAGGATAGCGCTGATCAACCACGGGAAGCTGATAGTCCATGACGACATAAGTATCATCGGAAAGGACGACGGCACCAGGAGGATGATAGTCAAGGTCGAAGGCATCCCCGACAGCGGGATGATTGAAAGGATCCTTCAGCTGAACAACGTCGTTTCTGCAGAAAGATTCGGGAACGACATCGATGTGACAATAAAAGGGGACGACAGTATCCGTGTCAAATTCTACAACGACCTCGGCGCACTGAACATCGGTGTATACGGAGTGAATGAGGATAGTGCTCTTGAGACCACTTACCTCAAGCTGATAAAGGAGTCGAGATAATGTATATCGAGCTAGATGATTTCAGACAATCTTATGTGGTGGCGAAGAACGAGATACGTAAGTTCCTGCGGGGGAGAAGATTCATAATATATATCTTATTGACCGTACTGGCATTTTCATTGCTGACTTCTGTTTCGTACTTTTATGAAGATAGGGTCTTGTTGATGTTTGGCAATGTAGTGTCTCTCTATCTTTTTTTCATGCAGATCCTCATAATAGTGGCAGCGATCCTGTTTGCGTCTGTTGTTATAGTCTCGGAATTCGAAGAGAGGACCGCACTCGTATTATTCACAAGGCCGATAAAGAAGACATCGATATTCATAGGAAAGATGGTAGGATGCATTGTTCTTGAAACAGTGATGATCGTAGTATACTATCTGGGCGTTGCGGCGGCAGCGTTGTTCTTCGACGGGCACATATCGGAGGTGCTGTTCGTATCGCTGGGAGTGGCGTTCCTTTTTATCCTGGCAACGACCGGTGTTGCAATACTCATAAGCTCGATCGTGAAAAAAGCAAGCACAAGCACGCTTCTCACATTTGCTTTCCTGCTTTTTATACTGAGTATTGTATCTATGCTGTTCGCGGTATCGGGCAATGATCCTTGGTTCATGCTTGACCAGGCGGCCAATTCGATAGGGCCGACAGTGACGTTCGAGGGCGAGACCCTTATATTATCCGAGCCGGCAAAGGCGGCTGGAGTAATGGCCATATGGGGTGCGGTCACAACAATATTGGCATGGTTCGCATTCATAAAGAGGGAGTTCTGATCAAAGGGACCCTATGGTCCCGGCAGGATTCCCCGCAAAGATGGCGCTAGGCAGAACGCTGCTTGGGAAAATATGGCCCGTGCTCAGACTATAGTTCTTAACCAAACTATTTGGAATAACTTGCGTGTGCTTGGCAATGACATAATCAAGGTCGATTATTCCAATTATTTTGGTAATTGACTATAATTTTGCACGGTACTCCGACAAGCATAAGATTCGGCCAAGTCAAACAGGTAGAGAAGGTCGTTCTTTAATTTACCTACAGTAAAAGGGAGTCCAGAATAGAGAGCTAAGCCTACATCCTTACAGCCGGCAATAGAGATTTATATTCTGGACACGCTATATTTTTCAGTTTCCGCAATCACTAATCTGCTTTGTTCGGAAACTACTGGCAAGGGGATATGAAATGAAAAAAGCAATAGGCATTTTGGTATTGCTAGCGCTATCGGTACTGGTGCTAGCCGCCGTACCCGCCGCCACCGCTTCAGGAGCGGGGGGGGGGGGTACGAGGATATTGAAAAGCGGTATTTAGGCGGGTCGGGTATCGACCAATATAACTCGGTAACAGCCGTGTCCGACGGCCTCATCGCGGTCGGACAATCCTACGTCTTCGGTAACGGCGACTGGGTAGGCGTCACCGGGAACGGCAGCGCCGACGCAATCATCGTAAAATACGACAATGACGGCAACGTTGTGTGGAAGAAGAACTTCGGCGGCTCGGGTGTTGACCACTATGAATCGGTAACAGCCGTGTCCGACGGTCTCATCGCGGTCGGAAAATCCTCCGCTTTCGGCGGCGGCGATTGGACAGGCATTATCGGAAAGGGGCTCGATGATGCGATCATCGTAAAGTACGACAACAATGGCAACGTAGTATGGAAGAAGAGCCTCGGCGGATCGGGTTATGACTGTTATAATTCGGTAACAGCCTTGTCTGATGGTATCGTCGCGGCCGGATCCGGTCGTTCCTCAGGCAGCGGCGGTGCCGCACTCATTGTAAAATACGACAACAGCGGCAACGTGATATGGGAGAAGAACTTCGGCGGAACAGGCGGCGATTATTTCAAATCGATAACAGTTGTGTCCGGCGGGATCGTCGCAGTCGGGCATTCGAACCCGAACACATTCAACACCGGTGACTGGAAAGGCATTTCAGGCAAAGGCCTCTTAGATTCGTTCATAGTAAAGTTTGACAACAACGGCAACGTGGTTTGGAAGAAGAACTTCGGCGGGTCGGGTTCCGATGCGTATGATTCAGTAACGGCAGTATCTAATGGCATTGTTGCAGTTGGATGGTCGGATGTTTTCGGCAAGGGCGATTGGTCGGGCGTTTCAGGCAAGGGCAGCACAGACGCGATCATCGTAAAATACGACAACAACGGCAACGTGGTATGGAAGAAGAACTTCGGCGGGGGAGATATTGACTGCTTTATGTCAGTGACGACGGTATCCGACGGCATTGTCGCGGTCGGGGCATCAGACGCTTTCGGCAAGGGCGATTGGTCAGGTGTTGCAGGGAAAGGCATCACCGACGCGATCATCGTAAAGTACGACAACAACGGCAACGTGGTGTGGAAGAAGAACTTCGGAGGATCCAACGGCGACGAATATAAGGCCGTAACAGCTGTGCCGGGCGGCGTCGCCGCAGCAGGCCGCTCGTGGGGATTCGGCAGCGGTGACTGGGCAGGAGTCACCGGGAACGGCGGTATAGACGCTATAATCGTAAAATACACCTCAAACATACTGGTGACAGACATAACCGGGGTGCCGTCGACAGCCGTCGCCAATACACCCCTGGCCCTGACGGGGACGGTGGTCCCGTCCGATGCGACATATAATATGATAGTCTGGTCCGTAAAGAGCGCGGGAACTACCGGAGCGTCGATCAGCGGCAATGTCCTTTCCACAACAGGAACAGGCACGGCCGTCGTCACGGCCACGATATACCATGCCGCCGCATCCAATACGGACTTCAAAAAGGATTTCACGATAAGCGTGGGCAGCACCGTGTCGAACGTTAACATCGCCGCCACGGCGGACTCTATGTCAACGATATCTCCGAGCGGTACCGTAGCGGTGCCGAAGGGATCCAATCAGGCGTTCGCCTTCTCTGCGAAGGCAGGTTATTCGTTATCTTCGGTGAAGGTTGACGGAACGGCCCTTACTCAGCAGCAGATGGCTCTCGGAAGCTACACGTTCACCAATGTGACCGTTGCCCACACCATCGACGTGAAGAGCGTTGCCCCCGCACCCAAGAACTTCTACATCACAGCAACCGCCGATTCCAACTCGGTAATATCTCCGAGCGGACAATCGACGGTGCAGAAAGATAACCACAAGACTTTCACCTTCTCCGCGAAGGCTGGATATTACGTATCTTCCGTGACGGTTGACGGCGCAGCCTTGTCTCAGCAGCAGATATCTTCCGGGCAATACACCTTCTACTATGTGTTGGCGAACCACACGATAGATGTGAAGAGCCTGCGTCTTGTTGATTATTACATTACAGCGACTGCCAATTCGTTCTCCATCATTTCTCCAAGTGGGACCGTTGCAGTACTGAATGGAACCAGCCAAACGTTCACATTCTCTGCTGAAGCCGGATTTTTTGTATCCTCAGTGACAGTTGATGGATTGGCTTTGTCCCAGCCAGAGATATCCCAAGGAAAATACACTTTCACGAACGTGACGGCAAACCACACCATTGAAGTGAAGAGTATTAGGAAAATCCCACCAGGCGGAACTGCATACTACGAGTCTTACTGGGTAGGACTAACGGAATATCGCCTAATGATCATTCCTGAGTCGGCGTTAGTGACAATCGGGCCTCTTTTTATGCTTTATCCAAAGCAAGCATTAGCTGATTACTTCAGAGAACTCATGAGTGCGTTCTCGCCAGTGCCGCCCGAGGTGAGTGTGTTATTTGAGGCTATTAACTCTGCCACAATGTGGACTAAAATGAAGCAGGCAAGCAATGGTGATGGAGTAATTGTAATAATTGAGGTCCCAATAATTGGTATTCCGAAAATAGTATCACTTGCACCACAAACTCCAAACTATTTTGGTCCGTAAGGACCACTTTTTTCTTTATAAAGAAACACACCCACCTAACTACAAAGCGTTTCGTCAATGGGCTTTTTGATGAGAAAAATGATAAAGGGACCGTATAACCTTGGCAGGATTCCCCCCGACAACGACATCCGGCGGAACGTCCTTCGTGACGACGGACCCCGCTCCTATCACGGAGCGGGCCCCGATTGTCACGCCCGGAAGGATGACGGCGCCCGCGCCGACCCAAACATCTTCCTCCATTCTTACCGGAGAGCAGGAGACAGACCAATCCCTTCTTTCGTCTGCGTTCAGAGAATGTTTCGCCGTGACGATCTTCACTCCCGGGCCGATGAGCACGTTATCCCCGATGCGTATCTCCCCCGTGTCCAAAAGGACGCAGCCGTAGTTGATCAGCACGTTCTTCCCAAGTTTAATGTTAAATCCTTGGTCGCAATGGAACGGAGGGACCACTTTCGTCATCTCGTCCACGGGATAACCCAACAGGTCCGAGAGCGCCGCCCTCCTTTCCTCCGCCGAGAGCGGCTGCGTATTGTATCTGCGCCTTTTCTCGATGCATTCGGTCAGCGCCCGGTCGTATTCGTCATGGCCGGGAGTGTCCCTCCCCACCGTTCCTCCCGTTCGAAGTATCTCCCAAACGGATCTTTCCATAAGATGTCATCGGACCGGGATTAATTAATCCTTACTTTGATCCCGATAACGCTCCTTTGTATCGCAACATCGGGATTTCATTTTTCCGTGACGATCGTACCGAAAATCCAACTCTTCCGAATTTCCTGAAATAATCGAAGAGCCAGAAGGGAATGGTCCCCACCCCCAGATTTGAACCGGGGACCTGCTGATTTCAGCGGCTGTATCGGATCTCTCCGAGAACACTCTACAGTCAGCCGCTCTGGCCAGGCTGAGCTAGGCGGGGTAAAAGAGGATAAAGGACACTCTATTTAAATGTAATCATCCCGAAAAGATCATCCGAAATAGCCCAGATCTTGATTGCTGCGGCCCTCGATCTCTTTGACCTTCGCGGTAAGTTCGTCGATCTGTTCAGATTTGTCCTTAAGCTCTTTTAGATCGAGGTCCACTCCCAGCTTCTTCATCAGAACGTTGACCACCGCCAATGCGCTCTTGTGGTCGATGAAGTAACCGGAGGTCTCCCCCATCAGGCATATCGATGGGGTGTCGTGGATCTTCCCCAGTCCGACGAATACCCCGCTGGCGCCTATTATTCCGGCGCTTGGGTCTCCCGGAGGGAACTCCGTCCCGTACGCCTCGAACTCCTTCTTTATCTTGAGACTGCTCACGGCCCCGAACACGCGGGGGGACTCCACCATCGCTCCGGTACCGTATCCTCCGAGCGTGATGATCCCGGATATGCCGTATCCCATGACTATGTCCAAAATATCCCTGCAGAGTTCGAACTGTCCCTCCTGGGTCGAACCCTGGCAGTCACCCCTTAAGAATATGATGTCCCGGCCGTTGACGTCATTTGCGTACCAGAGCTGGTTGTTCATCATCTCGATGACGTTATCGTCGTCAAGGAGCACCTGGGAAGGGAAGTGTTTTGAATATATGGTGGCGAACCTTTTCGCTTTGAGCGAATCCGCCAGGAAGTCGCCCGCGGTCTTGCCGACGTTGCCTATTCCAGGAAGGCATTCGATGAAGAGGGGGTCCTTCAGAGAAGGTTTGCAGTCATAGATAACGAGGCTTTCCATTCTCTCCGTACTCCTCTATTATCGCTTTCCTTCTGTATGACCCGTAACGGTCGTCGGGTGAGAACTTCATCGGGACCGGACTTGATACCGCCGACCCGCAGGTCGAACACACATCCTTTATTGTGTACCGCCCGCACGAAACGCATTTCCTGAGGGATGAGCTCATCTCACTTACTCTCGCGTTTGAGCGTGACGACGCCGCCCGCTGCCGTGAACTCGCTCATTGCTTTGGCGGTCACTTTCTTCATGATGTCCTCGGCGTCCTTGTATTCGCTTGCCGTCACCACCACTCTGTATCTCGGCGAGCCTACGGATGTGATCACGGCGTTCTCGCCGTCGGCCGCTTCGAGTCCGGCCGCAAGCGCTTTTTTGATCAGTTCGATGCCGTCGGGCGCCGAAGAGGTCATCTCCAAAATGCTGTCGATCTCGACCAACGGCGGCGTCACGTTCTCTTTAGCCACCTCCATGAAGGTCTCTATCCACTCTCCGGAGAATTCTTCCGTGAACTCCTCCGGGTAGGCGACCCCAGTCTCGAACGCTCCGTAAAGCGTCTCATAGACCTCGAGGAGGTCCTTGACGAACATGTCGTACGCATCGTCGACCGAGATGGACATGCGCTCCGCGATGATCTCCACAAGCTTCTCGGCCTTGTTCTCGTTCTTCCATTGCTGGATCTTCTCTCTTTTCTGATGGTCGTTGACGGATTTGAGGGAAAGATCTACGTGGCCTTTGGAGAAGTCTACAACCAGAACCTTGCAGACTATCTTCTGTCCTTCCCTGGCGAAATCCCTGATGTGCTTTACCCAGCCTGTGGCAACATCCCTGATGTGAACGAATCCCTCCTTTCCGTCGTATTCGTCCAAAGTGACGAACACGCCGAAGTTCTTGACGTTGGTCACCGTGCAGACGACGAGTTCTCCGATCTCGGGAAAGCCTTTGGCCCTTGACATCAGCCGACTACCTCTAGTATCTCGCCCCTGATGTCTCCGACGCCGCCTTTGGGCACGACGAGGGTGGACCCGCATACGTGGCAGTTTACTTTGGTGGCCGCTTTCCTGAACACGATCTGCTCATTCGCGCAGTCGGGACATTTGACTTTTATAAAATCGTTGGTCATTGGATCACTCCGTGAGTTCGAATTTCTTTGCTCTTATGCAGGAGGTCAGGTGCGCTTTCTTGCAGGTCTCGCATCTGAATCTGATGTTCACCCTCTTCGTGGGCTTCTCCCTGTCCTTCGGCTTCGGCCTGGGGTATCCTCCGTAGCCTGACGTGGCCTCTCTGAATCTCCTCTGACCCCATTTGAGCTCGCTGGCCTTCTTTTTCTTTACCCTTTCCACATCGTGTTCCGTGTGGGTCTTGCAGAATGGGCAATATGTTTTGATTGTTCTGGGCATTTTCATATATTCTCACCTGAAGTGAATCGGAACGTGCTATTATCGAGGTTATATTAAAACCTCACCCTACTGTTTTTCCTTATAATACGCGAGAGCGGGCGTTCTCAATCCTTTTTTGTGACCCTGCCGTCGGGGTGTGAGATCAGTACGACGTCCGTGGTGTTAAGGAAGAGTCCGTTCTCCACCACCCCCGGCACGACGTCTATCCTGGACTCAAGGAAGAACGGATTCTCGATGGATTCGAATTTGCAGTCGTAGATGTAGTTGCCCGCATCCGTCACGAACGGTTGGCCGCCGGAGAGCCTCAGCGTTGCTTTGCACCCCTGCCTCTCCAGGGCGTAAGCGGTCTTCCCGTGGCCGTACCGGATCACTTCCACCGGAAGAGGGGTCTTCACGCCCAGCTTGTCCACGATCTTCGAGCTGTCCACGATGATCACCTCCGACAGGCTGGCGGCGGCGACGATCTTCTCTCTCAGAAGAGCGCCGCCGAGACCCTTGATCAGCTGTTTCTGAGGGTCCACCTCGTCCGCTCCGTCGATGGTAACGTCGATATGCTCCACCTCGTCCACGTCGTATATCCTGACGCCTAGGCTTTGCGCCAGATCCTCCGTGCGCTTGGATGTTGCGACGCATTTGAGTTCGTATCCGTTCCCGACAAGCTCCCCGACCCTTTTTATGGCGTATTCGGCGGTCGACCCCGTGCCGAGCCCGACGGTCATTCCGTCCTTGACATAGTCGTCGACAGCTTTCTCTGCAACTATCTTCTTGAGGTTGGGGGCGTCGGACGTCATTTTCTTCTCAACGACCGGCAATGCTGTGGATGTTTATCATCTTTCCCAGTGCCGGACCGCGGCCGGTATCCATGTTTTCATTCCGCCGCCATGCAAGGTTAAATTACCGCGATGCCCATTATCGTACGGTATGCGTCTCGCCGCTCTTTACTCCGGAGGAAAGGATTCCACACTCGCGTTATATCTGGCACAGCAGATGGGACATGAGATCCCGTATCTGGTGAGCATCCTGCCGAAGACCGGAGAATCGTGGATATTCCACGTTCCGAACATCGGCATCGTGCCGCTGATGGCCGAATCCCTCGGATTGGAACTGGTGACCGCGGAGACATCAGGCTCCGAGGAGGCTGATCTTCAGAGCCTTAGGGAAGCGCTTTCTTCGCTGGATGTCGAAGGGATAGTCACGGGGGCGGTATGGTCGGATTACCAGTGGGACAGGATGAACGCCGTCTGCGGGGACCTCGGGCTGAAGGTGATCACCCCCCTGTGGAGGAAGGATCAGGATATGGTGCTCGACGAGATCCTGGCGTCCGGCATTAAAGCGGTGATCGTCGGGTGCTACGCCGAAGGCCTCGGCGAGTCGTGGCTCGGTCGGGAGATCGACGGAGATGCCGCCGCGGAACTCAGGCGTCTCAGAGAGAGATACGGGATAAGCGTGGTGGGGGAAGGCGGAGAGTACGAGTCGATGACCATAGACTCGCCGATGCACAGCAGACCCCTTTCCATCATTGAATATGAGAAGGGATGGAAGAAAGGAAGCGGCACCCTCTTTGTGAAGAGGGCGGCCCTGACCGAAAGATGATCAACTCTTCGCGCGGCTCGTGCGCTCTATAGCCTTGACTATGTTGTTGATCTCCTTCTGAGGGTCCTTCCACATCCCCGGGGTCCACACCCTGTGTATGTGCCAGCCTCTTGATTCGAGGTACTTCTGCCTGTGATAGTCCCTCTCCCTCGTGGAGTCTGACATCTCGTAGATGTGGCTGTCGCATTCTATTCCGAGGATGAATCTGTCGTCCTGTTTTATCGCGAGGTCGATCTGGTACCCGCCGATCCCCACATCCTTTTCCACGCTGTATCCTTTCCTCACAAGCGAGTTGTACACCTTCTCGGTGATCGGGGATTCTCCCGGCACCGGTGGGGCGGACCTCCATCTGTTGTCCCCGAAGGATCCCAGGATGCTTGCCGCAAGGTCCTTCTGTCCGCCGCTGATCGCTTCCGCATACTGCAGATATTTCTTGAGTATCTTCGGTCCGTCGTTCTTCGTCGTTTCAACCTGTAATTCCTCGGGGTCGAAGGACAGCACGATGTGGATCTTCTTCCTCGCGCGGCTGATCGCCACGTTCAGACGGTTCTCCCCTCCCTTGTTGTTGAGCCATCCGAACCTCTGCATCAGCTTGCCGTCCTTGTTCTTTGCGTATCCGATAGAGAATATGATCACATCCCTTTCGTCCCCTTGGACACTTTCGATGTTCTTTATGAACAGACCGACATCCTCCCCGTTGTCGAACCTCACCATCTCCTGGTTCACGGTCTTTCCGAACTCCGGGTCCCTCGACGATTCGTCGTCGATGAGGTCGTTGATCAGGTCCCTCTGCGCCACGTTGAACGATATTATCCCGATGGTCTCGTTCTCCTTCCTTGTCTTGAAGAACTCCTTCAGGAGCTCGACGACGATCCTCGCCTCTTGAACGTTAGATTTGTTGGCCCACTCTCCGCTGACCTTATGGACCTCTATCGGAGGCCTTTCCGGCTGGATGACGTTCGGTGAGACGTAAAGCTTCCCGCCGTAGAACGCGTAGTTGGAGAAGGCGATCAGCTCTTCATACTTCGAGCGGTAGTGGAAGTTCAGCAGGATGTTGTCATACCTCGTCCTGGCAAGGTCCAGAAGACTCTCTTCTTCGAGGACAGCGGACACTTCGTCCTCCTCTCCTTCCAGGTCCTCGTCGTTTCCGTACTCTATGCGTCCGGAACCGAGGTTGGAGGGACGAAGCTGCTTGTGGTCCCCCGCGATCACCACCTTCTTCGCGCGGTAGATCGAAGGCACCCCTTTCTCCACGTACATCTGCGACGCTTCGTCGAATATGACTAGATCGAACAGCCCCATCTCCAGCGGCATGATCTCCGACACGACCTCCGGCGTAAGCAGCCACACTTTCACGCCTTTGAACAATTCGAAACTGTATCTGCTGATGAACTTGTTGAGGCTCCATTTCCTCTTGTTCTCTATTATCCTTACGATGTCGCCGCGGCGTTTCGATTCCGTGATGTAGCAGAGGTGCGCCTGCAGGATCTCCTCCACGCGGTCTTTCGTGATCTTCTTCTTCTCGCCGATCTTGCGGTCCATGTCGGCCACGATGCTGTCGAAGTCCTGGATATCCTGAAGGAGGGCCTTGTGGTCGGCGTCGAACTTCTGCAGATGGTAGTTCAGCACGTATTTCAGGATCATGCTGTTGCTCTCTTCGAAGGACCAGCGGGTCTCTTTGGAAAGCGTTATGATGTCCCTTCCGTAAATGCGTTCGCGCTCGTTCAGCCTGTCGTATACGGTGGCGCGCGAAGAGTACAGTTCGTAATCCTTCAGGGCGTCGATGATCACTTTCGGATCCTCAAGCACGGTCTGGACCGTCCTCTCGTTGTACGATCTGAAATATTTGTCCAGCATGAC